>DATFAH010000189.1:0-6689 GCA_035254805.1 Caryophanales bacterium
TTTTTAGTAATGATCATGATAATAAAAATATTTCCATAGAATATAGAGGACCAAAACTTTTTATAAAATCAAAGATGGCTGTTTCAATAGCTCTTATTATAAATGAATTAATTCAAAATTGTGTAAAACATGCATTTACAACGATTGGTGAAGGGAAAATAAATGTAATTATCCAGGAAAATGGCCATATGGTAAAAGTTCAAGTTTCAGATAATGGTATTGGTTGTTCAACTCCAATTACCCTATCCTTAGGTTTAGAAATCGTGAAAATGATGGTAGAACATGACTTATCTGGCCATTTTTGTATCCAAGGAACAAGCAAAGGAACGAATGCGTTTGTGGAATTTCCTTTAATAAGGGAGGAGTAACTTGAAAAAGCGGATTATGATTGTTGAAGATGAGGCAATTGTTCGGCTGGATCTTTCATATATGTTAAAAGATGCAGGTTATGAAGTCGTGGCTGAAGCAGGGAATGGGGAAAAGGCGATTGAATTAACATATATTCTGCAACCAGATTTAATCTTAATGGATATAAAAATGCCTAAATTAAATGGATTAAAAGCAAGCGAAATTATTTCTAATAGATTCAATATCCCTATCATTATTTTAACTGCCTACAGCCAAAGAGAATTTATTGAAAAGGCAAAACTGGCGAATATCTTAGGGTATCTTGTGAAGCCTATAACCGAGGCTAATTTAATTCCTGCTGTTGAGATTGCATTAAAACAATCTGAAAATATGATTTTTTATAAAGAAAAGGTAGAAGAAATTCATGAACAATTGAGAAATCGAAAAATAGTTGAAAAAGCAAAAGGAATTTTAATGTTTCAGTTGAAATTAACAGAAGAAGAAGCTTATAGTAAAATGAGAGAACTAAGCATGAACAAACAAGTGTCATTAGAAAAGATTGCAAAATACTTTATTACCAAATATTCTAATAAAGTTTAATACCGACAAGTGGATAAAATGGGCAATGGTGCTTAAAAGGTTTATTTCTATGTAAACCTTAAGGCACCTTTTTGTTTATTTTTCGTGTCTACCAAAAGTGAGGTGAAAAAGAACATGACGGAAGAAAAAAAACGATTTATCCAAGAGTTTGTACCTGGAAAACAAATCACCCTTAGTCATTTAATAGCAAATCCTGATCCTGATATGTTTGAAAAGTTAGGGATTCAGGAGAATGGGGCATTAGGTATATTAACACTGACACCAAGCGAAACGGTTATCATCGCTGGAGATTTAGCTACAAAGTCAGCAAATGTTCGAATTGGGTTTCTAGATCGCTTTACCGGAAGTTTGGTGATTGTAGGGAATGTTTCAGAAGTAGAAATGGCAATGAAAGAAATCAACCGCTTCTTAGCGGATATACTTCGATACACTCCTTCCTCAATTACGAAATCCTGATACTTAGCAAGGAGACATGAATCTTGAAAAAAAATAGAGCAATGCTTGTTGGATCAATCGGGGCAGGGAAATCAACCTTAACAAATGCCCTTCTGGAAAGAAAAGTAGAAGCTGTCAAAACACAATCTTTAATTTATTACGACTGGATCGTGGATACCCCTGGAGAATACACGGAGAATCCATTATTTTACAAAAATATTATGGCAACTGCACTAGAGGTAACACATGTTTTGTATTTACAGGATGCTACAAAGAAAAAAATAATTTTTCCACCTGGATTTTGTACAGGTATTAATAAGCTTCCCATTGGTGTTGTGACCAAAAGCGATTCAGAAAAAGCTGACGTAGGGATGGCAATTTCACAATTGAAAAAGGTAATTGTCAACAAAGGTCCGCTCGTCATTACTTCTGCATTAAAAAAAGAAGGACTAGATGAAATTAGAAATTTAGTGAAGATGAACTCCCTTAAGGAAATGAAAATATTTTATGAAAATCATCCCTCTGCCTATGTTATTTTCTGAAAATAAAGCATTTACAATAATCAGAAAATATAATATATTATGTGTGATAATTAAATTTAAATGGCAACGGCGCCTCTTTTAAGCTATCTTTTTTAAGCTAGCTTATAAGGAGCGTTTTTGTTTTTTGGGGAGTTGGGAAATGAAGTTAAATGGGCCACAAAAAGAGGAAATGATTAGTGCTGGAATTGATATAGGTACCAGTACGACAAAAATGATCATTAGTAAGTTCACATTGAAGGATATGGCTGGAGGAACGCATGTACCCCGAATAGAGATTATTAATAAGCAAGTTCTCTACCGCAGCCCAATCTATCGAACCCCACTATTATCATCTACTGATATCGATATCAAAAAAGTTGAATTATTGATAAGAGATGAGTATAGGAAAGCGGGCATTGAACCTAAAGATATTAAAACTGGCGCTGTAATCATAACTGGTGAAACCGCTACGAAATCCAATGCAGCAGAAATGGTTCATTATCTCTCAAATATTGCTGGGGAATTTTTAGTTGCAACTGCAGGTCCTGATTTAGAAGGAATTATTGCTGCAAAGGGTTCTGGAGCCTACGAATATTCCAAAGAAAGTGGGAAGGTTGTTGCTAATATTGATATCGGGGGCGGCACAGCTAATACAGCCGTATTCAAAGCTGGTAAACTATGCGGAACGTGCACTCTTCATATCGGCGGCAGGTTAATTGAGTTTTCTGGAAACAAAATTGGAAGCATTTCAGAACCAATTAAAAACCTTCTCAAATATTGGGGATTACTTACTAGAGAAAATGACAGCTTTGTTTATAAAGAATTAAAAGCAGTTACTAATTTTATGGCAGATGTCGTTGGGAGAATGCTAAACAGAGCACTAAGCAGTGAAGATCAAATCCTGCTATTAGGTCATGAACCAAATTGGTTAGAAGAAATTGATGCCATCATGTTCTCAGGCGGAATAAGTGAATGCATTTATCAGTCCGATTATCAATCAGCTAATTCTGCTCCATTTCATGATATCGGAAAGTTGTTAGCAGAATCTTTAAAAACGAATGAAACTTTATCCAAATGGTTATGGATTATCCCCCAAGAAACAGTAAGAGCTACCGTATTAGGGGCAGGAATGGAAACAACAGAAATCAGCGGTGCAACCATTGAGGTTGATAAGAAAAGTGTCCCTATCAAAAATTTACCAGTTTATCAAATTCCAATTAATAATAATTTAATAAATGAAATAAATAGTTTGCCAATTAGTATTAGAGAAGCCATTGAACTATATGATCCACAGCGGGAAGGACAGAATTTTGCCTTGTACTTATCCGATATTCCTTATTTACGATTTCATGATATAGACCTTCTGGCGAATTCAATTTTACTAGCCATGAAGCAAAAACCAGATTATCATCAGCCGTTAGTTATTGTTTTAGATCGGGATTACGCAAAAGTGCTGGGTCAAACAATTAAATGCAAAAATCCGTTACAAGCTATTATCTGCATTGATCAAATCAACGTAGAAAATGGAGACTATTTGGATATAGGTCAAGTATTAGCCACAAATGTGGTACCTGTAATTATTAAAACTTTAACATTTTCAAAATAGAGAAAGGGGGACTTTATGTGCGATTGAAGACAAATTATTTCGGAACCGTTTACCAATTTTCCTCATTAAAGGAGCTGTTCTCGAAGGCGAATGAAGAGAAGTCAGGTGATCTCTTGGCAGGTATTTCAGCTGAAACTGTTCAGGAGAGAATTGCGGCAAAAGAAGTATTAAGCAATATAACGCTTGGTGATATCAGGGAAAATCCTTTACTTCCACCTGAAAAAGATGAGGTTTCACGAATTATTGAGGGACAAGTGAATGAACCTATTTATCAGTCTATTAAAAATTGGTCCGTTGCCGAACTTCGTGAGTACATTCTAAATGATAAGACAACAGGAGAAGACTTGAAACGCCTAAGCAGAGGTATAAATAGTGAGATGATTGCGGCAGTTGCAAAATTGATGTCTAATCTAGATTTAGTCTATTCTGCTAACAAGATTGAGGTTCTATCAAAATGTAATATTACTATTGGCCAAAAAGGAGTATTGGCGTCGAGATTACAGCCCAATCATCCTACCGACAGTGTTGATGGTGTAATCGCTTCCATGAAAGAAGGGCTATCCTATGGGGTAGGTGATGCAGTTATTGGCATTAACCCTGTGGATGATTCAGTTGAAAGTGTAAAAAGGCTCTTACATGCAACACATGACTTTATTCAAAAATGGGAAATACCAACCCAAAATTGTGTGCTTGCACATGTGACGGCTCAAATGAAAGCTCTTCAGCAAGGGGCACCAGCGGATTTGATTTTTCAAAGTATTGCCGGTACAGAAGCAGCTAATCGTTCTTTTGGTATAACAGCCTCTGATCTACAAGAAGCAAAAGATATAGCAAAAATTTATGGAACAGGAACAGGACCACAGCGAATGTATTTTGAGACTGGTCAGGGATCTGAATTATCTGCTGAAGCCCACTTTAATATTGACCAGATGACTCTGGAATCTCGAAATTATGGTTTTGCACGCTATTTTGAACCGTTCATTGTAAATACGGTAGTTGGGTTTATCGGACCTGAATATTTGTACAACAATAAGCAAGTTATTCGGGCAGGACTTGAAGATCACTTTATGGGAAAAATGCATGGGATTCCAATGGGAGTAGACATCTGCTATACAAACCATATTAAAGCAGACCAAAATGATATCGAGGATTTAGGGGTACTCTTAACAACTGCTGGTGTGAATTTTATTATTGCAGCACCTATGGGCGATGACTGTATGTTGAACTATCAGTCGTTGAGTTATCACGATGTTGCCACATTAAGACAAACCATGAATAAACATCCAGCTCCATTATTTGAACAATGGCTGGAGAAGATGGGAATTTTAGAAAATGGAATGCTAAGTAGCCGAGCAGGCGATCCAACCATTTTTTCACGATAAGAGGTGAGTTAAATGAATCCTGAGTTAATCGAAAAAATTACAAGACTAGTTGTAGAAAAGTTACAACCTACCTTATTTGTAGGAGGAGAGGAAAACACTCAAGAGACTGAAGTTAAGCTTTGGAACCGAAGTACACAATCAAATAATGATTGTAAAACTTCTGTTTTTTTGGATTCTTCCTTAAGGCAAGATGTAAACCAGCAATGTAAAGAATTTTTTTCTTACAATTCAATCAACACTGAAAAAAGAAATGTTGAAAATGAGAGAATTGAAGAAAAAAAATGGCCGTTAATTGGAATTAATAATCCAGTAGATCAAGAGGAACTTGAATTACTAATTAGCAAAACACCAGCCAGGATTGGCGTTGGAAGAGCTGGTGTTCGTCCAAAAACAGAAACATGGCTTAAATTTCGATTTGACCATGCTGCAGCAGTAGATGCTGTTTATGGTGAAGTCAATCAGCAATTGCTAGATAAGTTAGGTTTATTTAAAGTCACAACAAAAGTACCAGACAAAGAGGTATACGTCCGCCGGCCAGATTTTGGACGAAAACTTTCAGACGAAGCAAAACAACTAATTATGCAGAAATGTAAAAAATCTCCTTCGGTGCAAATTATTGTATCAGACGGTTTGAGTTCTAAAGCTGTTGATGAAAATGTTGAAGATGTGTATTTGTCACTTTTTCAATCAATCCAAAATTTGGGTCTTGATGTTGGGACACCCTTTTTCATAGAAAAAGGAAGGGTAGCAGCAATGGATGATGTTGGGGAACTATTAAACCCTGATGTGATTGTTTTATTAATAGGAGAACGCCCTGGGCTTGTAAGTGCAGAGTCTCTAAGTGCTTATTTATGTTATAAACCTCGTGTTGGAACGATCGAAGCAGACCGAATGGTCGTATCAAATATCCATAGAGGCGGAATTCCCCCAGTTGAAGCAGGAGCCTATCTCGGTACTGTCATTCAAAAAATATTAAAATATCAAGCTAGTGGAGTCACGCTAGTTCAAAAAGAGAAGTAAGGGGGGGGAAAAGTGAATTTAGAGCGAATTCATGCAGAAATTCTTGCAGTTCGGATTATACCAAATGTGGATCCTGCCCTTGCTGAGCAGTTTCAGCTTGAACCCCACCATCGAAGTTTAGCTGTTTTTACATCAACCATCGATGATGTTGGCTATACAGCCTTAGATGAAGCAACAAAAAGAGCAGATGTAGATGTTGTTTATGCAAGATCATTTTATGCTGGTTCTGCACATGCCTCAGGTCCTTTTTCAGGTGAAATGATCGGAATCTTGGCTGGTCCAAATCCTGATGAAGTCAAGAGCGGTATCGACGCTGTTATCCAAACAGTAGAATGCGATGCTTATTTTGAAGCATTAAATGAAGAAAAGAGCCATGCATTATACTCCCATGTAGTTGCCAGAACTGGTTCTTATTTATCTAAAGAAGCTGGAATAAAACAGGGGGAGGCACTTGCTTACTTAATTGCCCCACCTTTAGAAGCAATTTATGGAATTGATGCTGCATTAAAAGCAGCAGATGTTGAACTTGTAAAATTTTTTGGTCCTCCATCCGAAACAAACTTTGGCGGCGGGTTATTGACTGGAACCCAATCAGCATGCCGAGCAGCCGCTGATGCATTTCGAGACGTTATATTAGAAATTGCTAAAAGCCCTAGAATTTATTAATGACAAGTTTTTATTAAAAGAATGGCATTTGGAATTAAAGAAGTTAATTTTCCTAAGCCTGTAAAGGACATTCAAAAGAAACAAAAAGCTCCAGGATCTGATGTGAATGAA
>DATFAH010000190.1:0-2656 GCA_035254805.1 Caryophanales bacterium
GTTTTTAAACAAATAAAACCTACAACACATTTGCAAAATTTACCTGCTGCTCCCATTTATAAAGGACATCCAGCAAAACCTATGGTAAGCTTTATCATAAATGTTGCTTGGGGAAATGAATATTTGTCAGATATGTTAGCAACATTAAAAAACCATAATGTTTCAGCCAGTTTCTTTTTAGAAGGAAATTGGGTCAAAAAAAATCCGGATTTAGCCAAAATGATTGTCGATGCAGGGCATGAAGTTGGAAATCATTCCTATTCCCATCCCGATATGAAACGAATCACCAATCAAAGTGCAGAAAATGAATTGATCAAAACAAATGATGTGATTGAAGCAACAACAGGAAAAAAATGCAAATGGTTTGCACCTCCAAGTGGGAGCTATCACGATGACACGATTAAAATTGCGGATGAGTTGAAAATGGGGACAGTAATGTGGACAGTTGATACGATTGATTGGCAAAAACCAACACCTGAGGTACTCATTGATCGTGTCATAAGCAAAATAGGAAATGGATCAATGGTTCTCATGCACCCTACTGCCTCAACAGCAAAATCACTGGATCGTCTAATTACCTTAATTGAACAGAAGAATTTAGCCATTGGTACTGTTTCGCAGTTATTAAGCGAGGATCGGGTTATCATTGAAAAATAGTAATTTATATGATATATAGGACACACTACACAATAATAGTGAAAAATATGCAGCTGTTGTTTAGAACAGGGGGATTTTGATGATAAAAAGATATACATGTCAAAATGGGGTAAGAATTGTTCTTGAAAATATTCCGACTGTCCGTTCTGTTGCGATTGGTGTTTGGATTGGAACCGGTTCAAGAGATGAAAACCCAAAAAATAATGGAATTTCCCATTTTTTAGAACACATGTTTTTTAAAGGAACCAAAACCCGCTCAGCAAGAGAAATAGCTGAGTCCTTCGATAGTATCGGTGGACAAGTAAATGCCTTTACTTCAAAAGAATATACTTGCTATTATGCTAAAGTACTTGATACACATGCACAGTATGCACTGGATGTTTTAGCAGATATGTTTTTCAATTCAACATTCGTTGAAGAGGAATTAAAGAAAGAAAAAAATGTTGTTTTAGAAGAAATCAAAATGTATGAAGATACTCCAGATGACATTGTTCATGATCTTTTAAGCAAAGCAATTTATGAAGATCACCCGCTTGGCTATCCAATATTGGGAACGGAAGAGACATTAAATACATTTAATGGCGATAAATTAAAAGAATACATAAAAGAGAAATATATTCCTGAAAATGTTGTTATTTCCATTGCAGGTAATATTTCTGAAACATTTATTCAAGAAGTTGAAAAATATTTTGGTTCATATGAAGGAAACAGGAGCGAATTAGTGGAAAACAAGCCTGTTTTTTACACGAATCAAATCTCTCGAAAAAAAGAAACGGAACAAGCACATCTTTGTATCGGCTTTGATGGTTTAAAAGTTGGCCACGAAGATATATACAGCCTGATTATTTTAAACAATATTTTAGGCGGCAGTATGAGCAGCAGATTATTCCAAGAAGTCCGGGAGCAAAGAGGATTAGCCTATTCCGTATTCTCCTATCACACTGCCTATCAAGACAGTGGATTAGTAACAATTTACGGAGGAACAGGGGCAAAACAACTGGATACCTTGTTTGAAACGATTCAAGAAACACTTGAAAAATTAAAGCAAGACGGAATTACTGAAAAAGAACTGCATAATACGAAAGAACAGCTAAAAGGCAGCTTAATGTTAAGCCTAGAAAGCACAAATAGCCGGATGAGCAGAAACGGAAAAAATGAGCTGTTACTAAAACGCCATCGTTCCCTTGACGAGATTATCGAACAGATTGATCAAGTTACAGACCAAAGCGTCAACACCATGGCAAATAACATTTTCAATGAACAGTATTCTGTTTCATTAATAAGTCCTAAAGGGGAACTTCCTAATAAATTAATAAAATAATGATTGAAGCAGTTCAGTGTTCTGAACTGCTTTGTTATTTTTAATGAGATAAGACAAGACAAAATAAATTAGGACCATTTTTAGTCTAAAACCTGCCCTTTTTTATAAACTAGTACAAAGGATAAGAAGGGAGCAGTCATTTGATGAGGCTAAGTGAATTGAGCGGCAAAGAAATTGTTGATGTGAAGAGGGCAGAGCGCCTCGGGGTACTCGGCCAAACGGATCTTGAAATAAATGAAGGAACAGGGCAGATACAAGCCCTTCTTATTCCCACGTTGAAATGGCTTGGATTACGTAAGCAAAAGGAAGAAATCCGCGTGCCATGGGGGCATATTAAAAAGATTGGAGCTGACATGATCATTATTGATGTGCCAGAGGAGCAAGAATGATCAATAATCGAAAGCCTGAGCGATGTAAAAATTGCTTAGGCTTTTTTAATGGAAAACTCACCTATCCTCCTCTTCCTACATAAAATGTTGAAGTGATAGATGCAATGGATTTTTTAAAAAAGAAGGTGAATGTTTCATGCTGACAGGGACGCATATCGCTGTAATTGGTGGAGATGCCAGACAGCTAGAAATTATCAGAAAGCTGACAGAGCTAGATGCTAAACTTTCGTTAATTGGTTTCGAACAGCTTGACCATAACTTTACAGGTGCTGTGAAGGAAAAGATGGAT
>DATFAH010000191.1:0-4829 GCA_035254805.1 Caryophanales bacterium
AGGCTAGCTACATTACCCGTTTAAACATTTTCTCCATATCATAAGTGGAGTAATGAATGATGATTGGTCTTCCATGCGGACATGTGAAAGGATCGGAAGCCTTTCTTAGGTCGTTAAGCAATACTTGAATCTCGTCATTGCGTAAATGCCGGTTTGCTTTGATAGATCCTTTACAACTCATCATGATCGCGGCTTCTTCACGCAGTTTTTTTATGTCGACTTTTTTCATTTGCAGAAGCTGCTCAATCATATCTTCAATAATTTCTTTCTCGTCCCCTTTTGGGAACCATTGTGGATGGGACCTGACGATAAAGCTATTGATTCCAAATTCTTCTACAAAAACACCAACTATTTCTAGTTCATGTTTATATTCCATAATTTTCATGTATTCGTCTGTAGAATATTCAAATGTAATGGGAACTAACATTTCCTGCAGTTCACTTTCTACCCGTCCAACTTTTTCCCGGAAATATTCATATTTTAAACGTTCCTGTGCCGCATGCTGATCAATAACGTACAAACCTTTTTCGTTTTGGGCAAAAATATAGGTCCCGTGCATTTGCCCAATTGGATATAGAGGTGGTACCCTGTACTCACTAGAAGGAGTGAAATCTTCAACATCTGCTAGTGGCGGATCTTCTACATTCAGTTCATCTATTTCTGAAAAATCAGGTTCCATTTTTACTTCTACAGTTGGTCGATTTTCCCTTACAGTTAGTGGCGCGACTTGTGGTTTCGGTGCAACAGCAGGAGCTTGTTTCTCTTCCCATCTAGGTAATTCATCTAGTGTTAATGTTGTTTGTTCCGAAATCGGACGTTCCACTTTCTGGGGGGTAAAACCAGATGGGATCAGTTCCTTCTTTTTAAACGCATTTTTTATCGTATTCGTCACTAGCTCATTTAGTTCTGCCTCTTTACTAATTCGAACTTCCATCTTAGAAGGGTGAACGTTCACATCTACAAGGATTGGATCCATTTCTATATTCAGTAATACTAGCGGATATCTGCCAATTGGGAGCAATGTATGGTACCCCTCTTGAATTGCCCTAGCAAGTGGATAGTTTTTAATAAATCTGCCATTGATCATCGTCGAAATATAATTCCTTGATGCCCGTGTCACTTCTGGCATGGAAGCAAATCCACTGATTCGATAGTCTAGGGATTCTGCACTGATGGGGATGAGCTGTTTCGCAATCCCAATGCCGTAAATCGCCGCTAGCACTTGGCGGACATCCCCGTTTCCATTCGATTGCAAGAGCTTTCGTTCATTATGGATCAACCTAAATGCTATTTCAGGATGGGAAAGAGCAAGCCGGTTGACCACATCTGTTATATTTCCTAATTCGGTATGAATGGTTTTCATATATTTTAAGCGAGCTGGTGTGTTAAAAAATAAGTCGGTAATCGTAATATCTGTGCCCCTTCTGCTAGAAGCCTTTTCAAAGGTTTCTACCTTGCCGCCTTCTATCACAACTCGGTTTCCGGCTCCTTCACCTGTTGAGGTTGTCATTTCAAGTCTGGAAACAGAAGCGATACTTGGCAGGGCCTCTCCACGGAATCCAAGTGTACGGATCCGAAATAAATCACTTTCATTTTTGATTTTGCTCGTCGCATGCCGTTGAAAGGCGAGTAATACATCTTCCTCCTCAATCCCATTTCCATTATCGGTAATGCGAATCTTCGAAAGTCCTGCTTCTTCTACCTCAATTTCAATAACAGTGCTCCCGGCATCGATCGCATTTTCCACGAGTTCTTTTACAACTGAGGCAGGACGCTCAACTACTTCTCCGGCTGCGATTTTATTGGACAATGCATCATCTAACTGAATGATTTTCCCCAACTTGGCACCCCCTAACCTTTAAGCTTCTTTTGTAGCTCATACAACGTATTGATTGCTTGAAGTGGTGTTAAATCTAAAATATCCAAAGCTTTTATTTGTTCTAAAATTCGTTTCTCTTTTGAAGTCGCTTCAGTCTTTTTTGATTCAGCTGGTTCATCAAAGAATGATAGCTGGTCTGAATGCTGGTTTGGTTTAGCGGTTGGCTCAGTTAATTGGGTGTTTGGCTTAACTGGAACCGATTGTGTAGCAGGCTGTGAAGTTTGCACATTTTGTTTTCCTTGTACCAATTGTCCAGCTGGCACTTCCAATGTTTGCAAAATTTCATTTGCCCGGATAATTAAATCTTTCGGAAGCTCCGCAAGTTCCGCTACATGGATACCATAACTTTTATCGGCTGGACCTTCTTTAATTTTATGAAGGAAAACGACTTTCCCGTTATGCTCAATGGCACTGACATGAACATTTTTTAATTTTGAAAGTTCCTCCTCAAGGATCGTCAATTCATGATAATGGGTTGAAAATAGCGTTTTCGCCCCAATTCGCTCATGAATATATTCAATGATTGCCTGGGCGAGCGCCATTCCATCATAGGTAGAAGTTCCCCGGCCGATTTCATCAAATAGGACGAGACTATTTTGCGTCGCATTTGTGATCGCATTTTTTGCTTCAAGCATTTCAACCATAAACGTACTTTGGCCAGAAATAAGGTCATCAGCCGCCCCAATTCGGGTAAATACTTGATCAAAAATTGGCAAGACTACCTGGGTTGCAGGAACAAAACAGCCGATTTGGGCAAGAATCGCTGTTAAGGCAATTTGCCGCATATACGTACTTTTACCCGACATGTTCGGACCTGTAATTAACAGTACTTCCCTTTCATTATCCATAAAACAATCATTAGGGACATATTCCTGGGCGTTAAGCACCTTTTCAACAACTGGATGTCTGCCATCTTTGATGACAATCCGGCGCTCCTCAGAAAATTGTGGCTTTACGTAATGCCGTTCTTCACTCACTTGGGCAAAGCATTGCAAAACGTCTAGCTCACTAACGGCTTTTGCTAAAGCTTGCAATCTTGGGATATATTCTTTAATGATTTCGCGGATTTCCGTGAACAGTTCATATTCTAGCTCACCGCATTTTTCTTCTGCCTGTAAAATAAGAGCCTCTTTTTCTTTCAAATCTGGTGTAATAAAACGTTCGGCATTCGTTAAGGTTTGCTTTCGCTCATATTGACCTTCTTTTAGCAGATGTAAATTGGCTCTCGTCACTTCGATATAGTAACCGAACACACGGTTATAACCAACTTTTAGTGATTTAATTCCTGTTTTTTCCCGTTCCTCACGCTCAAGCTTCGCAATCCATGTTTTCCCGTTGCGGCTAGCATCCCGGTACTGGTCTAATTGATCATTGTACCCGTCTTGTATCATATTTCCTTCTTTTAATGAGAGCGGCGGGTTTTCAACGATTGCTCTTTCAAGTAAATCGGTGATTGTCTCACACGGATCAAGCTGTTCGGCCGTTTGTTGTTCTCCAATCGTTAGCATGATTTCTTTTAAAAATGGCACTTGAAGGAGAGATCGTTTTAATTGGACGAGGTCACGGGCATTGACATTTCCGAATGCAACTCGACCTGCAAGACGTTCTAGGTCGTAAACTTCTTTTAATTTTTCACGGAGATCCTGCCGTTCAAAATAATGCTGGATAAGGGTTTCAACCATGTCTTGTCTGCGCTTAATTTCAGATTGGTTGATTAGCGGACGGTCAATCCAATTTTTGAGCATCCTGCCGCCCATTGCTGTCATCGTCTCATCTAACAGCCAAAGAAGCGAACCCTTTTTACCCTTGGAACGAATGGTTTCCGTTAGTTCAAGGTTTCTTTTGGAATAGTAATCAATTTTCATATATTGATGGATTTGATAAGTTGAAACCGGCTGCAAATGATCAAGACTTCGTTTTTGGGTACGATATAAATAGTTAAATAGTCTTGAAGAAGTTTGCTCAAGTTTATTTTGTTTTAGGTCGTTGATCAGGTGGGCAAATTGTGGTTCTGGGCTGTCATTTTCCTCATGCGATATGGCGAGCACGCCACGTTCACACATTTTCTTTTGCAGTCCCCCATCAAAGTTTTGCGATACGACTACCTCTTTTGCACTCAGCACAGCTAATTCATTTAGGACTTCCTCAAAATTGGTTGATAGGGATGTAACCCGGCTTTCACCTGTTGAAAGATCGGTATAGGCAAATCCAAATGTATGATCATCAAATTTAGTAACAGAGGCAATATAGTTATTCTCTTTATCTGCTAAGCCGCGGCCCTCCATAAGGGTACCAGGGGTGATTAATTGAACCACTTCCCGTTTGACGACACCCTTTGCCTGCTTTGGATCCTCTGTTTGCTCACATATGGCTACTTTATAGCCTTTTTCAACTAACTGTTCGATATAATTTTGCGCGGAATGATGGGGCACACCGCACATCGGCACTTTCTCATCCCCACCGCCCTCGCGGCTCGTTAATGTAATTTCAAGTTCTTGCGATGCTTTCAAGGCATCTTCAAAAAACATCTCATAAAAATCGCCTAAGCGAAAAAATAAAAAGGCATCTTGATATTCTGCCTTTACCTTTAAGTATTGTTGTATCATCGGCGTATAAGCTGCCATAACTTCCTCCATAATCGTGTTAATTCGACACTTTATTATATCATAAATTAGGGGGAATGGGTTTGGTGTATGAGATCGGTAACGTTTCGCCGGTAAAATCAATTTTTCGCCTGTAAGTATGCTATTTTCGCCGGTATTTAGTTTAAACGGAAATTTTTTTAACTCCCTAAAAGCCATGTCAAACGACCGCAAATTATTAGGAACTTTCCAGAAGATGGTCTGGATATATGGGTGAAAAATCCCTAGACTTCTACTTAAGAAACCTGGATGAAAAAAATTATCTCATTCTCCACGATTTAAACCTTCCAGATGGCAAATACAATTGC
>DATFAH010000192.1:0-3657 GCA_035254805.1 Caryophanales bacterium
ACCAATCGATCATCAAAATCAAAAACTTGCGATCCGATAATTTGGTATGTTTCATGTCCCTTTCCAGCAATTAAAATCACATCACCTGTTTGAGCTGACTTAATAGCATGTGTAATTGCCTCTTTCCTATCAGGAATAATTAAATGCTCTATTCCAGTTACACCAGCTTCCATATCCTTTAGAATTGCCAAAGGATCCTCACTCCGCGGGTTATCAGAGGTAAAAATAGGATATGTCGCATATTGGCAAGCAATTTTAGCCATTAATGGGCGTTTTGTACGATCTCTATCTCCTCCACAGCCAATTAACACAAATATTTTTTTCTTGGCAAACTGTTGGATGGTTTTTAAAACATTTTCAAGACTATCTGGTGTATGGGCATAATCGACAATAACACTAAAATCCTGTCCGGCATCCACTAATTCAACTCTGCCAGCAACGCCTTTGACGCTTTCAATCGAGCGAACGATATCATGGATCGAAACACCCGATACATAGGCGGTAGCGATACTAGCTAAAACATTATAGACACTAAACTTCCCAATTAGCTGAATATGTACAGGATAACGAATATTTCCCATCTTCAACTCAAATGTCGTTCCAGTCGGAGTCATTTGAATATTGTCGGCTTTGAAATCTGCATCCTTATCGATACCATATGTAACTACATGTGCTGCTGTCGATTTCATAAATGTCTCTGTGGCTTGGTCATCCACATTCAAAACAGCAAACTTCGGATGTTCTACATCAAAGATATTGCCGAGTTGAGAAAATAACAAACCTTTTGAACGCTTATATTCTTCCATTGTATGATGATAATCCAAATGATCTTGGGTTAAATTGGTAAAAACAGCAATATTATAGTCACACCCGTGAACTCTACCTAAATCTAATGCGTGCGAAGAAACTTCCATCACAGCTGTTTCAACATTAGCGTCAACCATTTGCTTAAATATTTTTTGTAATGTAAGACTCTCAGGCGTAGTATTTTTTGTTTCAAGCGTTGTTTCGCCAATCTTCGTATACATCGTCCCGATTAAGCCCAGTTTTTTTCCTTGATCAGTTAGTATTTTCTCAATTAAATGACTTGTTGTCGTTTTTCCATTTGTACCGGTAATTCCAATTAACTGAAGTTTTTTAGTTGGATGGTCATAAAAGACATCGGCAATAACCGCCATCGCCCTATTTGTGTCTTTTACAACGATAACTGGAACGTCCAGCGGGAGTGGATGTTCAGCAAGAACGGCAACTGCCCCACTTTTTACAGCTTTATCGGCGAAATCATGCCCGTCAACTGTATATCCTTTAATACAAATAAATAAGCTCCCATGTTGCACTTTTCGGTTATCATTTTCAATCGATGTAATCTCTAGATTCTCACCCGAATATGGAATTAGCGGATGCAAATGGGTAAGCAGCTCTTGTAATCTCATTTTTTCATATCCTCTCATTACGTAACATGTGTCCTATTTTTACATTAATGCCCAAATAAGACCACATTTGATGCAAGTTCCACCTTATTTTACATGAAATAATATAAAACTTCCATAAGTGGGAGGCTGTTTTTCATGTTCTTAAGTTTTTCGATAATTCAAAAAGTAAAATGGAGCGGCAGAATGGAAACTGCCGCTCTTTTATTTACTCTTTCCGGTCAAAATAAAGTCTGATTGCGCTGCCTTCTTTTACTTTTGTTCCTGCTTCAGGTGATTGCCGAACGACAACATCCCCATTACCACTTGCGTCTATTCTTAAATTTACCAATTGTTCTTGAAGCTCACTTTTCGTTAATCCAACCAAGTTCGGTACTTTAACCATCGGAGTATCGAATATCGTTTTTTTCTTTTCAATTTGATTTTTTCTAGGCGGGACTTCAAGAGCTCGTAAGCTATCCCTCATAATATTTCCAACAATTGGAGCTGTTACTTGACCACCGAATTGAACAACTCCTTTTGGGTTATCCACCGCAACATATACAACAAGCTGCGGGTCATCTGCTGGAGCAAAACCGATAAAGGAAACAATATGATTGTTTTCTAAATATCTTCCATTTTGAGCTTTTTGAGCTGTACCCGTTTTACCACCAATTCGGTAGGAATCAACGAACGCTTTTCCACCGGTACCCTGGGCTACCACACTTTCAAGGGCAGCTCGAACTTTTTTTGAAGTCTCTTCGGAAATTACCCGTCTTTTTTCTACTGGGGTATTCCTCATGACAACTTCTTTTGTTACGGGATCAATCAGTTCTTTTGCGATATATGGTTTATATAATATACCTCCATTTATCGCGGCAGAAACGGCAGCAATCTGTTGAATGGGTGTAACCGAAACCCCTTGTCCAAATGCTGTTGTCGCTAATTCAACGGGACCAACTTTATTCAGCGGGAACAAAATTCCCGTTCCTTCACCAGAGAGGTCAATCCCTGTCTTTTGTCCAAAGCCAAAATCCTTAATATATTTAAACAGTTTATCTTTCCCAAGCCTTTGCCCTAATTCCACAAAACCAGGGTTGCATGAATTTTGTACGACTTCTAAAAAAGTTTCACTGCCATGTCCGCCTCTTTTCCAGCATTTTAATCTGGCATTTGCAACTTTTGCATATCCTGGATCATGAAATGTATCTTTTTCTAAGTTTACTTTTCCTTCTTCCAATGCTGCCGCAAGAGTTATAATTTTAAAAGTGGAACCAGGTTCGTATGTGGACCACACTGGAAGATTACGGTTATACACTTCTTGAGGTACATTCCGAAAATTAGCCGGATCAAAGTTTGGTCTGCTTGACATTGCGAGTATTTCCCCATTTTTCGGGTTCATGGCAATAGCGATGATTCCATCAGGATTCAATTTTGCCTGTGTAAGCTCAAGTTCCCGTTCCACAATAGTTTGTACCTTCGTATCAATCGTTAATTTTAAATCAAGGCCATTCTCTGGAGGCTGATAGTCATCCGCCATATTTTTCATCCGTTGATGCTTGGCATCGGCATAAAACTTCACCGCACCTCTTTCTCCACTAAGCTCTTTATCATAAAAAAGTTCTAGTCCCATTAGTCCTTGGTTGTCCACTCCTGCAAATCCTAGTACATGTGAAAGATAGTTTCCAAATGGATAATACCTTTTAGAATCCTCTCCAATGTAAACCCCGTCCATGCCTAATGCCCGAATTTGCTTTGCTTTTTCATGCGAAATTTTTCTTCCTTCTTTTATCGTTACCATTGACTCGTGTTTGGTTATATCTCTGTAAGCTTTTTCCTTCGACATTTTCAATACAGATGCAAGCTTCTCTGCCGTTGTTGCAGGGTCTTTTACCTGCCTCGGTACTACATAGACAGTCGGTGCACTAATATTTGTGGCTAATGCTACGCCATTGCGATCGACAATTTCGCCCCTTTGTGGTTCAAAGGGAATATTTCGGCTCCACAAGCCCTTTGCTCGATCTGTTAAATTACCTCCAAGAAAAAATTGAACATATCCAAGTCGAACATCAATAATTAGAAAAATGAGTATCCCAACTAATAAGGCAATCATCAACCGTTTACGCACGGTTACATTTGAAACACGCATAAGGAAACGATCCTCCTTTAATTCCTAGGTCGTTCATTTATATGCTTGTACTTTTTTGATTAGAACCTTTTAAGACAGGTTTGGAAGGTTTGGCGGATA
>DATFAH010000193.1:0-3614 GCA_035254805.1 Caryophanales bacterium
GTCGCCTGTTCCGAGTTTTGCCTTCAAGCCCTCCGCACGATACCTCACGGCCACGCACTGCCTGTCAGCTATACACTTCCGTCACCTTCGGTGTGTTGGGGACTTTCACCCGTTAGTCTGATGCGCTGCCAAGCGCACAAAGAGGGTACCCCTATATTTTATGGGATACCCTCTAAATAACGTTTAAATTAAATTATTTTTCACCAACTGGTTCAGCTGATTTTAGCAGCATTGTTCCATTTTTCGAAAAATTAACGTGCCAAGAAAGAATTTTTTCAAGCACATGAGGAGTCTGACCGCCTCTTGTTAATGCTTCTTCATAGTATTCACGTAGTTGCTCTTTGTACATTGGGTGTGCACAATTTTCGATAATACGTAATGCACGCTCTCTTGGAGCCAATCCACGTAAATCTGCATAACCCTGTTCGGTCACTAGCACATCTACATCATGTTCTGTATGGTCAACATGGGAGACAGATGGAACAATACTGGAAATTTTTCCGCCTTTTGCAATCGACTTTGTTACAAAGACAGCTAAGCGGGCATTCCTAGCAAAGTCACCAGATCCGCCAAGTCCATTCATCATATGTGTACCAAGTACATGTGTTGAATTGACATTACCGTAAATATCAGCTTCGAGCGCCGTATTGATACCAATTAATCCCATTCGACGAATAAGCTCAGGGTGATTAGAAATTTCCTGTGGACGGAGAACAATTTTATCACGATATTTTTCAAAGTTTCCGTAAACAGATTCCATTTTCTCTTCGGATAATGTTATGGAACAGCATGATGCAAAGTTTACTTTTCCAGCATCGATCAAGTCGAAGACGGCATCCTGTAATACCTCGGAGTAAACCGTTAAATCCTTAAATTCTGAATCGATCATACCATCTAATACCGCATTAGCGACAGAGCCAATTCCTGATTGTAACGGCATTAGCTGCGGAGTTAGCCGGCCTGCTTCAATTTCACTTCTTAAAAAGTCCATCAAGTGATATGCCATGATAAGCGTTTCTTCATCAGGCGGAACGATGGTTGATGGGGAATCTAAATATTCAGTAAATACAATTCCCTTTATTCTATTCATATCAACTGGAATACCGATTGTTCCAATTCGATCATCTGGTTTTACCAATGGAATTGGCTGACGCTCCCCTTGTTGTTCTGGAGCATATAAGTCGTGAATTCCGATAAGTGATTCTGGCTGTTTTGTATTTAATTCAACGATAATTTCTTTTGCATGCTGGACAAATGTCATTGAATTCCCTACTGAAGTGGTTGGAACGATCATACCATCTTCTGTTATGGCAACAGCTTCAACAATCGCTATATCGATTGGAAGGATGTCTGAACGTACTAATTCAGATACATGTGATAAATGTATGTCAGTAAATAGCATTTCCCCAGTGTTAATTGATTTTCGCATTGCTGGCTCAGCCTGGAATGGTAAACGTTTTAGCACAATTCCAGCCTCAGCTAAAATTTTATCAATATCTGCCCCTAATGATGCTCCTGTGAAAATATTAACTTTTAGAGGTTCAGTTTTTGCACGTTCCACTAATGCTAATGGAACTGCCTTTGCATCTCCAGATTTCGTAAAACCGCTTAATCCCAATGTCATACCATCCTGAATCCATGAAGCGGCCTCACCAGCCGAAACAATTCGATCATGTAAACTATTATTTTTAACACGAAGTAGCTTATTCTCCATTTCTCCCATCCTCTCATAGCATTATACCCCACTAACTATTGTAAGCGATTCCACCATTTCAATAGTAAATTTAGGACAGAATTAGAAAAATTAAGGATAAAATACTAGAAAAAACGGATGAAATAGAAAATTCAGAATCCAAGCAATTTTCTAAAATGTGCTGAATATGATTGACTTACTGGAATTCGATTATTATTTTTCATTAAAAGAATAAAAGTAGAATGGGTGTCTGGATAAATTTCCTTTATATAATGAACATTGACGATAAAAGATCTGTGACACCGAACAAAGAACTCTTTTGGTAAAAGAAATTCAAACTCGTTTAAAGGGTATTTATGGGTGCCGCAAATTTCCTCGCCATATACAAACGTTTTTCGGTCTTTTGCTTCCATGTACATAACATTTGAAAAGGGCACGGGTATCCAGCCCTCATTGATTTTTATTGTTACGATAGACATAGCATCTGTTAATGCCGGAAATACAGCCGTAACACACCCTTTTATTTCTCCTTCATGAAAAAAGGGTACTGCCACTCCTTTATATGGAACACCGTAAACGTCGCGGCTAATAAATTCAGATACCTTTTGTTTTACGGTGATAGCTTTTTGTGTAATGGTTCCTTCTTTTACTGGATCTCCGGGCTTGATTTTTAAGTCAATCCGTTTGCTGGGCTTATAATAGATAAATTCTTTTTCATTTGATACTGCAATGGATGCTTCTGCATTAAAAAACTCACCTATCATATTTAAAAGAGCATTTACAGTAAATCTTTCCATCATAATAACCCTTTCTTCGAAGAAAATGATCTCTCAATTTGAGAATCTATTAGTTTCTTTTTATTATACAGACTTTTCGACTAATAACGACACTCACTCATAGAAAAAAAGCAATATTTTGTTAACTAAGGAACTTAATTGTCACTTTTCTAAATATATTTGTTCCGTGATACAAAAATAAGCGGGTGTCACAAAAGTATAGTATTTAGTGGCATCTTTTTTTCGTGCAACGTTCTTTGAAATTTGTCTGCTGATTTCCGTTCCAGGCGCTTCGCTTTCCGCGGGCGTTGCGGGGAGCTTCCTCGGCGCTTTAGCGCCTGCGGGATCTCCCCAGCCCCGTACTCCCACAGTACATTGATTTTTCTTCCTTGAATCCAACCCACGCACGAAGGAAATGCGATAGCATTTTCGAGGAGTCTTCGCGCCTTCCGCTCCAATCAACAGAGTGTGAAAAATCCATAAAATATACGTAGTCCTAAAATTAACGCACCGGTTTAATAAAATGATTTGTGAAGAAATACTTTGAATGAGCAAGTAAAACTTAGCTAATGACGATCACGACTATTTTTATTGATTTCTTCAAAAGAATTCCTTCGGCTAAACCAGTGAGCAAGTAAATATATTTAAGTTAAAATAATAAATGAATAGGTTAACGACCAATCTATTTTCTTATACAAATCAATACTATCCAACAGTGGCAGACCGCCATATGCACCAAATCCACCGAAAAAAATTGCTTTTATGTATGGATTAAATCGAGACTTAAACTGTAGCAATAGCATAACTAACACAGGTAAAACGGAAAGTCTGAATGAAAAGCTTACAGTAGCTGCGGGTATAACTTTTACTGAATAAGTCCACTTTCCAAAACTAACACCAATCGCATCCATAGTTTCGGATAGAACCATCACCAGTAAACCAGCGGAAAATATACGAGCTGAATTTTTACGATCACGGAATGTCATCCAAATAATCCAAGGAACAATCATCATAGCCAATGCTATCCACCATTGCCACGTAAATAAGAATGCGTTCATAACCGCTTCAACAGTTAATTCTGTATAAGCATTCAACAGTTGATTAAAGTTATCCTTTACATTAAAATCTGGAAATTCCCACTCTAT
>DATFAH010000194.1:0-2161 GCA_035254805.1 Caryophanales bacterium
AATTTCATGCTAGTAGCGTTATAATGAAAGAAATTCACGGTTCGGAACATTTCTTGAGAGGAGATTTGTATGTTACATAAAGCGCAACAATTTTTACAATCCCATTTTGGCTATTCATTCTTCCGTCCTGGTCAGGAACAAGCCATTCGTTCCGTCTTTGAGGGGAAGAATACCATTTGTGTTATGCCGACCGGTGGCGGAAAATCAATCTGCTATCAAATTCCTTCGTTAGTGCTACCCGGTACTAGCATCGTAATATCACCGCTCATTTCCTTAATGAAGGATCAAGTAGATGCATTGGAGCAAATCGGAATTCCTGCCACCTTTATTAACAGCTCCCTCAGCTTTAGTGAAGCGAATCAACGAATGCTAGACGCGATTGAGGGAAGGTACAAGCTCCTATATATAGCACCTGAAAGATTGGAATCGTACGAATTTATGGAAGATCTAAAGAAAATGAAGATTCCAATGGTTGCTGTTGACGAGGCCCACTGTATTTCTCAATGGGGTCATGATTTCCGCCCCAGTTATCGCCGAATTCAAAACTTAATCGAAAACCTCCCCCACCAGCCGATAGTCCTTGCGCTAACCGCAACGGCAACACCTAAGGTGCGTGAGGATATTTGCCAGCTATTAAAAATTAATGAGCAAAATACGATTATTACGGGATTCGAACGAGAAAATCTTTCTTTCATGGTCATTAAAGGGCAGGACAGACTCCAATTTTTAAAGAATTATTTGAAAAAGAATGAAAAAGAAGCAGGCATTATTTATGCGGCTACAAGAAAAAATGTTGATCAGCTCTATGAAAGGCTAAAGAAAGCAAACATTGATGTGGCCCGCTATCATGCTGGAATGGGAGATGCCGAAAGAAACCGTGAGCAGGAACGATTCTTAGAAGATAAAGCAACCGTGATGGTGGCCACTTCCGCATTTGGTATGGGCATCGATAAATCAAATATTCGCTATGTCATTCATTTTCAACTACCTAAAAACATGGAAAGCTATTATCAAGAGGCGGGTCGTGCAGGCAGAGATGGACTTGATAGTGAATGCATTCTTCTTCATTCCTCTCAAGATGTACAGATTCAGCGCTTTTTAATTGATCAATCGAGTGAAAGAAGGCGCATGACACAGGAGTTAGAAAAGCTGCAGCAAATGGTTGATTATTGCCACACCGAGACCTGCCTCCAAGAATTTATTTTAAAATACTTTGGGGAAACAGAAACGAGCCCCTGTGGTAGATGTGGTAATTGCAAGGATTCAAGGACGAGCATAGATGTAACAAAGGAAGCGCAAATGGCCATGTCGTGCGTCATTCGGATGGGACAGCGTTTCGGCAAGTCACTTACAGCTCAGGTATTAACCGGTTCGAAAAATAAAAAAATCACCGAATTAGGCTTTAACTGTCTATCTACATATGGAATTCTGAAAAATAGAAGTGCAAAAGAAGTAAGTGATTTTATTGAATTTCTTATTTCCGAGGAGCTGATTGGTGTAGAACATGGAACATATCCTACCCTATTTGTCGCACAAAAGGGAAAAGATGTTTTACTTGGAAAACAACCAGTCCAAAGAAGAGAAGCTGTGACTGTTAGACAAGTCTCCAATGATGATCCGCTTTTTGAAGAGCTTCGAAATGTAAGAAAGCAGATTGCTGAAACCGAAAAGGTTCCACCATTCGTGATTTTTGCCGACTCTGCCTTAAAGGACATGTGTGCAAAACTTCCGTTATCGAGTGAGGAATTCCTCAATGTCAATGGGGTGGGGGAAAACAAGCTTAAAAAATACGGGAAGATCTTTATTAACACGATCATTAACTTTTTGACAGCTAATCCAGATCGGCAGAAGGAAATGGTGATGGATGCTCCGAAAAAAGCACCAAAAAAATCGGTCGGTGATTCTCATTTAGAAACACTTCAATTGTATCAGGAGCATTTTTCAATCATGGAAATTGCTGAAAAGAGACAATTAACGATAAGCACAATCGAAAACCACCTTCTTTTATGTGCCAAAGAAGGGCTTGGAGTGGACTTTAAGACACTTATTCCAGGTGAATATATTCCATTATTGCAAAATGCAGTGGCAGAAGTAGGTCGCTCCAAATTAAAGCCGATCAAAGATCTCCTCCCAGATGATGTCAGCTATTTTATGATCAAAG
>DATFAH010000195.1:0-3182 GCA_035254805.1 Caryophanales bacterium
AAGATTTTGTTTCATATTCAACAGCACCTGTTCATACGAAGGTTGATTCACAAAATTTGGCGTATGTAATTTATACATCTGGCTCCACTGGCAGGCCAAAGGGTGTTTTGATTCGTCATGTGGGAGTGATAAATTTAATTACATGGTCAACTAGTGAAATGCAGTTTACGGAACAAGATGTTCTTTGCCAATTCGCTCCGTATAGTTTTGATGCATCCATATATGATACATTTAGCGCTCTCTTTAATGGTGCAAGATTATACCTGCTCTCAGCTGAAGAACGTTTATCTGTCAATGCTTTTGCGGATGCAATAGACAGAGAAGGGATTACATCAATTGCTATTTTACCTACCATATTTTTTAATGAAATTGTGACAAAATTACCAGATCATGAGATAGAAAAATTCCAAAAAGTACGGGAAATTACCGTTGGTGGAGAGGCATTAATGATGGAGATGGCCACCTCCTTTCAAGCAAAATTTGGTTCTAACATTGATATTTACAATATGTATGGACCTACTGAGTGTACCGTTATGGCTACTTTTTATAAAGTGAACAAATCGATGCCTACTGCACCATCTGTTCCAATTGGCCACCCGCTTTCTAATCATGCCGTATACGTTGTCAATGAATATCATCAGCTATGCCCTATTGGTGTAACGGGTGAACTGGTTATTAGTTCTGCAGGGGTTGCAAGAGAATACTTAAATCAACCTGAAAAAACGGCGGAAGTATTTATTAAAAACGAATTTGGAGATCCTTATAGTCCAGTATTGTACCGATCTGGTGATATGGTTCGATTACTTGAAGATGGTTCGCTTGAATATGTTTGTCGAAAAGATTCTCAAGTCAAAATTAGAGGACATCGCATTGAAATTGGCGAAGTAGAAGACGCCATATCTAAGCATAATGAAATCTTGGATGTTGCCGTTATTCCAAAACGTGATGAGTCTGGATATAATATTTTGGTTGCTTTTTATACAACATTTTCAGGAATGAGTATTCCACAAACTGAATTTAGAGCATTTTTAACTGATCATCTTCCAGTGTATATGATTCCAACCTCCATGCAATGGATTGAATCAATGCCAGTATCACCTTCGGGTAAAATAGATCGACGTAAACTCAATGAATATGAGATTACTATGTTTGAACAAATAGCAAAAAATTTACCAAGAACAGAAACAGAGAAGGTAATCTGGGCCGCATGGCGGGAATCACTTGGCATAAAAGAGTTAGATATCTTCGATAATTTCTTTGAAATTGGTGGACATTCCTTGAAAATATTAGAAACTCTGGTTTTGATAAAACCAAAGTTTCCGCAAATGAAAATAAATGATTTCTTCTTATTTCCGACGATTGCTGAATTAGCTGCACATGCCGAGCAATTACAAGGGGATATTAAAATAGAAAATCAAGACTTTGAGAATGAGGAAATCGTTGACCTTGACGAAAATCCGTTTGCAGTTGGCGCCTTTCAGAGTGGACAATTATTGTCGCAGGAACATGTTTTATTAACAGGAGCCACTGGATACTTAGGTTCACATATTTTGCATCAGCTTCTGACTGAAACAACTGCGACAATCTATTGTATCGTTCGTAGTACATCTCGGGAAAATGCAAAAGAGCGTGTCCTTAAAACGTTAGATTATTATTTTGACAGAAATTTGGTAAGCAATTTAATGAATCGTATTATTGCGATCCCTGGTGATTTAGAGAAGGAATTATTAGGTCTTTCTGAGTTAGATTATGCCCATTTACAGCAACAAGTAGATTCAATTATCCATTGCGGGGCAGATGTCAGACATTACGGAGAAACAGAGTATTTTTCAAGGGTGAATATCCAAAGTACCCAAATATTATTAGACTTTGCAAGAAAAAGGTCAGGGCTCAGGTTCCATTATATTTCAACAATTGGAATTGTTGAAGAATTGGCTATGTCTGGTAATTTGGAAGCAGTCAAAACAATGAATGATTGGTTTAACCTATCGATTGAAAATGTATATGTTAATAGTAAGCTAGAGTCAGAGAAGCTGTTATATCGAGTTGCCGAAGAAGAAAAATTGCCGATTACGATTTATCGGGCTGGAAATCTTTCCTGTCATTCAAAAACAGGACAATTCCAAAAAAATATTGATGGCAATGCATATTATCGTATGCTAAAGACGATGCTAGCTTTAAAGGTGGCACCAAAAGTAAATTGGTATGTAGATTTTACGCCAATTGATTATGCTAGTGCAGCTATCGTTGCTTTATCAAGGAATGAAGAATCGGTTGGACATGTTCTACATATCTGTAATCATCAGCAAATTTCTTATTCTGATATGATCGATATGTTAGAAGAATGTGGATATAAAATCCAGCTTAAAGAACCTTCAGACTATGAAAAATGGCTGTTCAATGACTCAAGTATTGATCCTGATGTGCTGCAATTAACAATTGCGCAGCTTGAGGGTGATGGGGCAAAGAATTCAAAATATCGCTTTTCATGCTCAGAAACAATGAAATTACTTGAAAATACCCCAATAATTTGTCCGGTAATTAATGGTAGCTTTTTCAAGAAAATGATTGAGTATTCTGTAAGAATTGGTTATTTCCCAGCAAAATAGCAAGGTGCGAACTGACTTAATAAGACAGATGGTTTACTGTCTTTTAAGTCAGTTTTTTTTGTTTTGTTAACGTTTATCTTCAGCAAATGAGGTGGCATATGAAACTATTCATTTTAGAAAGACCAAATAATATTGACAGCATGAAACAACTTTATCAATTGATAGCAGCAAATAAAGGCCAGGAAAGTTTACCGATCATGAACTACCGTAAAATAGAGGATTGTTTAAATTCGATGCTAGGAAATTTGTTAATTCAGTTTGTATTAAAAACTCACTATAATTGTAGTGATCCTTTATTGAGGAATAATAAAGGCAAACTTTATGTTAATAGTTCATCGTGGAAAGGTGATGTTAGTCTTTCTCATTCCCATTCTATGATTGTCTGTGCTGTAAATCCAAATGCACAAGTGGGAGTTGATATCGAAAAAAAAAGCGATATTGACTTTGCCTTATGTAATGAATTTCTAAGTAATCGAGAGCTTAATTTTTTAAAATCACAAAGTGCTGAGGAAAGAGTATCAGTTTTTTATAAATTTTGGACATTAAAAGAAGCTTTTGTAAAAGCAATTGGAG
>DATFAH010000196.1:0-2343 GCA_035254805.1 Caryophanales bacterium
AATCTTGGAAACAAAGTCATATTAGGCATTATTCAGTATTGTCTTTTTTTCCTTCTCGTAAGGAAAAAACAGATCCCAAATCATATCACAATCATATCCAATGGCTGAATTATACAGGTAAACTTGATAAATACCTTGATCGAAGCATCTCTTATATTTTCATGCGTGATTTAGGCAAAGCCTTGGATTCAGCCGATACACAAAATAGGGTTCGGACTGTGGTTAATAATTTAAAAAAACACTTGATTCAATCTACTTCATCTGACCAAAGAAATACTTCGGATTCAATAAATTTTGACGGTTTATACAGGTGGGCTCAGAAGGAGGGTATTGAATCAACTTTAATTTGGTTACTAAACAAACTAAAGACTGTATCGTTAAATATACCTAAGGGAATGGATCCAGAGCATGCCCAGCGGAAACTGATAAAAATTATTGCTGGGGTTTATATGCAAGTCGTTAATGAGATGGATCAAAAAATTCACCCTAAAGAACGGATGAAGAAGCTGGATGAAGCGATTAGGTTGGGGTATTCCTATGGTTTAACATATCCATTTATTGATGATCTTTTAGATGCTGATATCTTATCTGCTGATGAAAAAAAACAATATTCCAATTTGATACGCACCACTCTTATCACAGGGTCTGTTCCGGAATTGGGGGAATGGTTGGGTCATAATAAAGATTTGATCCATTACATACATTCTGAGCTTAAGGATGCTTTTGATTTTATCAAGTCACATCAACGTCCAGAAACATTAAAAGCATTTTTAGAGCAATCGTATGTGTTTTTTCAATCCCAAGAAGTAGACCGTGTAAAGGTTCTCACTGATTCAAGTTACACCAATGAAGAACTTTTCATTCCAATCATTTTAAAATCCTCTTCTTCAAGATTGATTGTCCGTTCGATTATTGCTGCACCTGATGATAATGGCTTTGATAACCCAACATTCTATTATGGTATTTACAACCAGCTGGCGGATGATTTTGCAGATATGTTTGATGATATGAAGGATGGAGCGGTTACACCTTATACCTATTTTCTAAAATATCATGATAAACGTTCTGATTTGATAAACCCCTTTGAGTTATATTGGACAGTTATTACCCATTTGATTCATAACGTGTATCACTCTGACATCAGGACTTGTGAGGTGATTCTAGATCGTGCTATAAATGGACTAAAACGGTTTAAAGAACGACATGGTCCCAAAAAATACGATCAGGTTATGGAACTATTCGCCTCTGTGGATTCAAAATTTAATGGTGTTATCCAAAATATGGTTCAAAAAGCGGATGATGTTGATTTCTTCGATAAATTGCTTCGAGATCATATGATTTCTATTTTAAAAAATGAAAAAGAGGAACAGCAATATTTTTTAGATACAATAGCCATGGGAAAAAATCAAATCAATAATATCTTAGAGATTGCCAAAAATGATCATCATCCAATGATGGAAGATTCCATTAGAGATGCGGCTAATTTTAGTCTAGAAGGTGACGGGAAACGATTGCGGCCATTAATCACATGGGTAATGGGTATTAACGAATATGGATTAAGTAACTCGGCGATTGTCCCTCTTTTGAAATCATTGGAATATATGCATACAGCATCTTTAATCTTTGATGATTTACCCTCACAGGATAACTCGTCAACTCGCAGAGGAAAGCCAACACTGCATCAAATTTATAATGTTGCCATTGCGGAATTAACTGGTCTCTATCTTACCCAGAAAGCGATTGAGGAACAGACATTATTAGATCAATTTGACCCGAAAACTGTGCTTAATTTGATTCGATATTCAACCCAATTGACAGAGATAATGTGTAAGGGACAGGTGATGGACTTAAATGCAAAAGAGAAACCAATGACTTTGGAACAATTGAACCTTATGTGCTTTTATAAAACCGGGTTAGGCTTTGAAGCATCGCTCATTATGCCTGCAATACTGGCTCATGCAAAGGTATCTGAGATCGAAGCATTAAAACAATTGGCCTACCACGCCGGGATTGCATTTCAAATTAAGGATGATCTGCTTGATATAGAAGGAGATCAGTCCACGCTTGGAAAACCTATTGGGAAAGACGCAGAAAACAATAAATCTACCTTTGTATCCATTTTAGGAATAGATGGGGCAAGAAAAGAAATGTGGGAACATTACTGCCTTGCGATGGAAGCATTGCAAAAAGTACCACGAAAAACCACTTTTTTAAAGCAATTATTGAAGTATATTATACACCGTGACCATTAAAAACTTTACCTGATGCCCATTCGTAAGCTAGCCCGAGAATTCATCTTTTAGGTAATAATTCTTAATTATTTGAATATATAATAATATTGCT
>DATFAH010000197.1:0-11428 GCA_035254805.1 Caryophanales bacterium
GGCGGT
Organism: Caryophanales bacterium; assembly: GCA_035254805.1. Lineage (GTDB taxonomy): Bacteria > Bacillota > Bacilli > Bacillales > Cytobacillaceae > JAUZPL01. Next base: position 7 of record DATFAH010000197.1, read on the forward strand.
TTATGGAGATAATTTTTGTATTAGCTGTAATCCTATATATTCTGTTCATCGTAACTACCTTTTTATCAATAGAAAAAGAATTAAAGAAGTTTTAGGAATTGGCTTTAAAAAATGCAAGTCATTAGAAATGAATGTACAGACTGCCCTAAAAGAAATGAATATGGATGTAGAAGTGCAAAAAGTGGAGGATATAAGGGAAATCATGAAGTATAATGTCATGAGTACACCCGCTTTGGTGATTAATGATAAGGTTGTTTCTACAGGGAAACTCCTATCTGTTTCTGAAATAAAAAAACTCCTTGAGAGATAAATGCATTTATTTTGATAATGAGGAAAAAATATTTTTTGAAAAGAATGACGGGTTGCTCATACGATTATTAATTTTATGTAAAGAACGTTTTTTTATTGAACAAATAAGTAGTTAGTTATATACTTATATTGAAATAAGGTATAAGGGCAGGCGACGATATGGAAACAACATCTTTAGAAATAAACAGGGCATCCCAACTATTAAAATTGCTAGGTGATAAAACAAGGCTAACGATTATATCCATTCTTAAAATCCGCGAATGTTGTGTTTGTGAACTTCTTGAAGTTTTTGAGATGAGCCAACCTTCCATTAGTCAGCATCTCCGTAAACTTAAAGATTTAGGACTGGTAAGGGAAGAACGGAGAGGTCAATGGATTTATTATTCCTTAAATTCGGCAAGTGACCTTTATACGTTGATGGAAGATATTTTAGAACATTTGCCGGTACAAACAGAGAAAATTAAACAAATAGAGAAAAGCAATCCTACACAAAGATGTGGTTGCTAGAAGAGGGAGGTTTTAGGCATGGGGAAAACAGAAAAGAAAAGATTGTCGTTTCTTGATCGTTATTTAACTTTGTGGATTTTTCTTGCGATGGCCATCGGAATTGGCATTGGATTTTTATTTCCCGGATTTGTAAAAGGAATCAACCGTTATCAGGTAGGAACAACTTCTATCCCGCTTGCGATTGGGTTAATTCTAATGATGTATCCGCCACTTGCAAAAGTACGTTATGAAGAAATGGGGAGAGTCTTTAAAAACGTAAAAGTGTTAGTACTTTCTCTTGTTCAAAACTGGATCATTGGACCGGTATTGATGTTTGTTTTAGCCATTGTCTTTTTACAAGATAAGCCGGAATATATGATTGGACTGATCATGATTGGGCTTGCCCGCTGTATCGCGATGGTCATTGTTTGGAATGATTTAGCGAAGGGCGATGCAGAATATGCAGCAGGTCTCGTTGCGTTTAATTCGGTGTTCCAGTTATTATTCTTCTCTGTTTATGCCTATGTGTTTGTAACCGTGATTCCTGAATGGATTGGTCTCAAGGGTGCTGTTGTCAATATTACCATGGCTGAAGTGGCAAAATCCGTTTTCATCTATTTAGGAATTCCATTTATCAGTGGGATGCTCACTCGTTTGGTATTAGTCAAAACAAAAGGCCGTGAGTGGTATGAAAAGGTCTTTATCCCTAAAATTAGCCCAATTACGCTTATAGCGTTGCTCTTTACCATTATCGTCATGTTCTCATTGAAAGGTGACATGATCATAAGCTTACCACTGGATGTCGTAAGGATCGCCATCCCATTACTCATTTATTTTGTGGTGATGTTCTTTGTCTCCTTCTTTATGGGAAAGAAAATTGGAGCAGGTTATCGAGTAACGACTACCCTTGCTTTTACAGCAGGCAGTAACAATTTTGAGCTCGCCATTGCGGTGGCAGTTGGTGTTTTTGGCATCCATTCAGGTGTAGCCTTTGCTGCGGTTATTGGACCTCTTGTCGAAGTACCGGTGATGATTGGATTAGTGAATGTCGCCCTATGGTTTCAAAAAAAATATTTTAAAACAAATGCAGCTTAAATCTAACAACAAAGGTGGAACTCAGCATGGAAAACAAAAAGAAAATTTACTTTTTATGTACAGGAAATTCTTGCCGAAGCCAAATGGCAGAAGGATGGGCAAAGAACTATTTAGGTGATCAGTGGGAAGTAAGGAGTGCTGGAATTGAAACACATGGATTAAACCCCAATGCAGTGAAAGCCATGAAAGAGACCGGGATTGATATTTCAAATCATACATCTGATCTTATCGACTCTGAATATTTAAACAACTCTGATTTAGTTGTAACGCTTTGTGGAGATGCGGCTGACAAATGCCCAGTTACTCCTCCTAAAGTAAAACGCGTTCATTGGGGTTTTGATGACCCAGCAAAAGCAGAAGGAACAGAGGAAGAAAAATGGGCCTTTTTCCAAAGAGTTCGTGATGAAATTGGTGAAAGAATTAAACGCTTTAGTGAAACAGGAGAATAATAAAAGAGCCGAGATGATCTCGGCTTTTCATTGAAAGGAGGAATTACAAAATGAAATTAGAAGTTTTCGACCCTGCGATGTGTTGTCCGACGGGAGTTTGTGGTCCAAATGTAGATTCTGAATTGGTCAGAGTAGCATCCGCCTTATTTTTATTGAAAGAAAAAGGGTGTTCCATTACCCGTTATAATCTTGGAAGTGAAGTGCAAGCGTTCATCTCCAATCAAAAAGTGAATCAACTTTTGAATGAAAAAGGCCCGGAAGTATTGCCTATTATCGTTTTGGACGGAAAAGTAGTAAAAGAAGGAACCTATCCTACCAATGAAGAATTGGCCAATTGGTTTCAAATCGACACAAAAGAATTAGAACCGAAAAAGTCAAAGAATCAACTCTTATAGGAGATGCTATGATGTTTCCATTGTTTCAGCCAAAAAATCATTCGTTGACCCCGTTCCTCTTTTTTACTGGAAAAGGCGGTGTTGGGAAAACAACTTCCGCTAGTGCATTGTCCCTTCATTTAGCAAATGAAGGGAAAAAAGTCTTGATTGTGTCGACTGACCCTGCGTCTAATTTACAGGACGTTTTTGAAACGGAAATTACAAATGAAATCGTTCCTATTCCACATGTGAAAGGATTATTTGCTTGCAACATCGATCCAGAAGAAGCGGCGAAGGTTTACCGGGAGAAGGTAATGGGCCCATATAAAGGAAAATTACCTGATAGTGTGCTTCAATCCATGAAAGAACAGCTTTCGGGAGCATGCACAGTAGAGATTGCCGCTTTTGATGAATTTACCAATCTACTTGTGAATCCTTTGGTTCAAAATAAATACGATCATATTATTTTTGATACAGCTCCAACGGGGCATACGTTAAGGCTTTTACAGTTGCCTACTGCATGGTGCAATTTCTTAAATGAAAGTACTCATGGAGCGAGCTGCCTGGGACCTTTATCTGGATTAAACGAAAAAAAAGGCCTATATGCCAAAACAGTTGAAGCCTTATCAGACCAGGAAAAGACAACATTAATTTTAGTTGCACGTCCAGATGAAAGTTCCTTATTGGAAGCAGAAAGAGCCTCTGAAGAATTGTTTGAGATTGGGATGGTCCATCAAATGCTTTTCGTAAACGGCGTTCTCCAGGGGCACATAAAGGACGACAAACTTTCAGAGGCTTTTTATACGAAACAAAAACAAGCTCTTTTACATCTTCCCGAAAAACTGACGAAGGTGCCTGCTTTTGAAATTCCGCTTGTTCCATTCTCGTTAACCGGGATTGACAACTTAAATCAATTATTTAAAGAAAACGTAACGGAACCAGAAAGGAAATTTGAAACAGAAGAGATTGAGCTTCCTTCTTTAAACGCTTTACTGGAGGATTTAGAAAAACGAGGAATAAAAATAATCTTTACCATGGGCAAAGGCGGTGTCGGCAAAACAACTATTGCTTCTGCCATCGCTCTAGGTTTAAGCCAAGAGGGTCATCAAGTACACTTAACCACCACTGACCCTGCTTGCCATCTAAGCTATTATTTTGGCGATGAACAGATTCAGGAGAATTTGACCATTAGCCGAATAGATCCTAAAGAAGTAGTGGAAATGTATCGGAAAGAGGTTTTAAGTAATGTCGCCAATGATTTAGATGAGGCTGCCATTGAGTATATAAAAGAAGATTTAGAATCTCCTTGCACAGAAGAAATTGCCATATTCCAAGCATTCGCAAATGTGGTTGGGCGATCCAAAGAAGAAATCGTCGTGATTGATACGGCGCCAACGGGCCATACGTTGCTTTTACTTGATGCTGCTCACTCTTACCATAAGGAATTGGAACGATCCACGGGTGAAATCACGGAAAATGTAAAAGAACTATTACCGCGGTTACGTAATCAAAATGAGACGGAAATTGTGATTACAACGCTTCCGGAAGCAACGCCCGTCTTAGAAGCGGAAAGATTGCAAAATGATCTTAGGCGTGCAGGAATTGTTCCACACTGGTGGGTAATGAATCAAAGTTTATATGTTACTCACACGATAGATCCCGTTCTTAGTGAAAGAGCAAAGAGTGAGAAAAAGTGGATTCAAAAGGTGCAGAACGAGCTTTCTGAGCGAATTGCTGTTGTTCCATGGATGGAATCTGATAAAATGGGGCTCGAACAAATCAAACAATTAATTAATAGAGGAGTAAAATAATGAACATTACTGATGAAGCAAGGGATCAATTAAAAGAGATTTTAAAAGATCAAAATGCCAGTGGAATTCGTGTCTATTTTGCGGGCTTTGGCTGAGGGGAACCCAATATTGGTCTGGCTCTGGATGAGCCGGAAGCAGGGGATAGTGTGTTAACTCTAAATGGGATAAAAGTTGCGATCGATCCAAATATTGAAGAGTATATAGAAGGATTAACATTAGAATTTGACCAAGAACGAGAGGGTTTAATTCTTTCAGGAAGAGATAGTTGTTGTTAAAAACATATGTACATTAATCAAGCAGTGGGATTGTTCCCCTGCTTTTGTTTTTTACTTAATAGCTCTCCGACATATAACTTCTTCAACAAATGGAGTTTAGTTTAAATGTTGTGATAGAATTTAACCAAACTGGGGGATAGAGGGTCGATAAAAATCCCCCATTCATAATCTTATGGGCACCGCGTCATTAATGCTCAAATTTAGGGATATAAAAAGTACGTAGAAAGAAGGATTTATTTTGCTAGTTTCAACGAAAGCAAAGAAAGTTTTTAATATTGCATTGCCAGCCATAGGGGAATCATATCTTCAAAGTTTATTAGGGGTTGTAGATTCCTTTTTTATTGCAAGGATAGGTCTTCTTGCCATTAATGCAGTAGGTGTGACTAACATATACAGTATGACGTATATTGGAGTATTTACAGCCATTTCTGCTACACTTTCCGTTTTTTTATCAAGAGCATTTGGGGCAAAAGATGAGGAACGTAGCAAATCCGTAATTTTCCATGGCCTTTTAATATCTATTTTAATTGGAATCATCTTTTCTTTGATTTCGGTTGTTTTCGCTAATCCTTTGCTTGCAATGGTTGGAGTAAAAGGAGAATTGAAGAACATAGCAATCATTTATTTTAAAGTGGTTTTAGGTCTCACTCCATTTATTGCATTGTTTACTGCTCAATCGGCATCCTTTCGTGCTATTGGGGATACGAGGACTCCTTTCCATGTCGGGATTGAAATGAATGTAGTTCATGTCATTTTGGATTATGTATTGATCTTTGGAATAGGTTTTTTTACTGGTTTGGGATTAACTGGGGCAGCGTTTGCGATGATTTTTGCAAGGGTATATGGTTTTTTGCGTCTATTCCTAATATCCCAACGTATACCTTCTATTGCTTTAAAGTTTAGTGATTTCAAGGTCATATGGAATCTAGCGGGGAGCATGATAAAATTTGCGATACCGGCTACATTGGAAAGATTAAGTATGAGATTAGGACAGGTGGTTTATTTCGGTTTAATCGTTCGGATGGGAACAGAAGTCTACGCAACCCACAATATTGCTGGAACATTAACTACGTTTGCTTATACAGTTGGAGGAGGCTTTGCAGTAGCTGCAAGTACTCTTATAGGACAGGCAATAGGCGAAAAAAATTATTCGGATATTAAGGAATATCGGAAATGGAGTTATATCCAATCAGCCGTTTCTATGACCGTCATAACGGCAATATTAGCAATTGCAAGCCCATGGATAGGTACAATTTTTACTCATAACAAAACGGTGATTCACTTACTTGGAATTATTTTATTAATCGATACATTTTCTCAACCATTCCTGGCCTCAGTTTCCGTTGATACCTCGGTCGTACAAGCGGGCGGAAATAGTAAATTTCCAATGATGGTTACAATGATTGGTATATGGGTTGTTCGAACCTTGGGAGTTTATCTATTTGCATGGAAACTTGGTTTCGGTTTACCTGCGGTTTGGATTTCGATTGCAGCAGATAACGCTTTACGAGCAGGGCTTTTTGCTTGGTATAGAAAAAACAAGAATGTCATAAGGGATTTAATTTAATTATTTATCATTTTTCACAATGTATACTGGGAAAACCAGTTTAAAAAGCCCAATGTTATTTTCGTATGAAAGAAAAGGGATACATTGGAAATATGTTTAAACCAATTCAACAGGGAATTTCTTATATGAAATACCCTGTTTTTTATTTAATATATTTTTGAATCAGGTTTCTTCAAAAAACAGTAAATAAGGAAATATCCATAACGAAGGTAAGGACATTTAAAGGGGATTAATAACCCTAAACTCATTACCTAGTTATTTAAATATTTTTAGTTAGGGAGGATTTTGAGCGGTCAATGGATGATGGCGGTTCCTCCATCCAACCATGTTTCATTAAAATTGTTCCCCCATCTTTTGCAAAATCAAACTGTCTCGCCATGATATTCCCCAAATTTAATAATACGTCATTTCTAAAGCTAAATGCTGCTCCCACTGAATTGCTTCCAAGTCCAAACATGGATAATAAATTAGTGTTATACATCATGAGTTTGTCAGAAAAGGGTGATATGGTCGAATTTGTTATCACACCAGCCCAAGTAGTAGGTGCAGGTAAGTCACTATCTAATAAAAGTTTACTCATCATAGTAATGATTTCTTTAGCAAGCTCTTTTCCTTTAGTAAAATATTTTTTTACATCTGGCTCTTTGGCGATTTGTTCAAAACCAATCATTAATTGCATCCCGCAAATATTAGACTCTAACGATTGATAAATCAAACCAATTTCAACCGTATTAAGCGCCCTGTTCTTTTTAAATGGATTTAATCCGTTTGTGTAACTTGTATCATCAATGAAATCCACTTCTTTGGGCATGGATACGATAGGAGGACGTGGCAAAATACCTTTATTCATAAGATGTTCAGTTGTTACAGAATAAATTTGTTGAGTATCTCTAGTGAACTCCGTATATAAATCGCAGATATCGGGTCGATACGACATTCCAGAGTGCAGGGAGTAAAGGCCTGTTAAAACTTTGCTCATCATTCTGGCATACATAATGGCATAGTTATCATCAAATAATTGTGGTGCATTTTTATTTAAGTCCCCTTCGTTAAAAGCTACAGGTATAACAGCACCGGCATCCTTTAAAATAGTTTTAATTTTTTCTTTATTTTTGGTTTCGATTTTAAAAATATTTTGGAGAATTTTTTTCGTTTCATTTTCATCAGCTTTTTCGATCAGATAATCCAGAACTAAATTCATCATTGCTTTCTCTCGATAAGCCTGCCATAAGTTTCCTAACTCTGAAGACGATAAAGGTATGCTAATCATTTTAGCACCTCCAAATATGAATAAGTTTATTATCTCTCTAATTTCATTTTGTATTAACAATATTTGATAAAAAGTATCATAAATGCTGGTGTCGATAAGTTCTGGATCAGTTTGTCAATTTGTGGGTAAATGGTGTATCTAAAACTCTGTTAACGATTATTTAAAACAAAAATGGCATGGTGATTTCACCATGCCATTTTTTGTTAACTAATATTCTTTGCTACAGATTTACGATGCAGCCACTCGTAGAAGATTGGGATAATAATAAAGCTATTTATGGTTGATGTGACCATCCCGCCAATTACAACAATACCTAGTGTTTGTGAAATGACCGTATCCGCATTATGAGAAAATGCTAGTGGTATTAAAGTAAGAATCGTTGCGGCGGCTGTCATTAAGATTGGTCTGATCCTTGAAAGACTACCATTTAAAACAGCCTCTTTAACAAGCATTCCCTCTTTTCGGTTACGCTCAATCTTATCAATTAAGACAATACCGTTTGTTACAACAATACCAGTGAGCATTAATACACCAATTAGGGCTGCTAAGTTCCATTGACCACCAAAAAGAACCAATGCGATGATGACACCACTAAGACAGCTGAGCCTAGAATGGAAAGCATAGATTTGTCCTAGAGAATATTTTTGAACGATTTTATCGAGTGGATAAGGCGAGAAGTAGAGAATCAGGTGGAACCGGCTTAGGACTGAATATTGCTAAAAGTATTATAAAATTGCACAAAGGTGAGATAAAAATAGAAAGTAATGAAGGCTTGGGGACAACAGCAAGATTATTTTTACCTATTGATACCAAAAACTCCAATTGAGAATGTACCGCTTGCTACCAATGCATTTACCGATAGGGAAAATTCAATGATCTAAGCCTAATCCCTCCAGGGTTTTTATCGAGGAATTAGGCTTATAATTTTCCATAAATACACCCTTTAATGTTTACCTTATTGAAGTAACTGTTCTTCAAAATGCTTTTTCACTTTGCCCCATTCTTCCAGAGTGACACTATATAGAACAGTATGACGAATAATCCCTTCTTTTCGAATCATATGATTTCGGAGAATGCCTTCTTTGACCGCACCAATCCTTTCTATTGCTTTTTGTGAGCGGAAGTTTTCATGTCCTGTTTTTATTTGTACACGGTTAAAATGTATTTCTTCAAAACAATATTTTAATAATAAATATTTACAATTCGTATTGATATTTGATCTCCAATAAACAGGATTCATCCAAGTTGATCCGATTTCAAGGCGTTTGTGTTGTTTGGAAATATCAAGAAACCAAGTGGCACCGATTATTTTTTCTGTTTTTTGATCTACAATCACATATGCCATATCAGTACCATACTCACGTTTTTTTATGGCATCATCAACATATTCAAACACCCTACTCTTCTCTGTTAAATCAACAGACATATGCTCCCATATTCGTTTATCTTGTGCAGCTTCATAAATTCCTCCAACATGTTCCAGTTTCATGGGAATTAACTTTACAACATTATTCTCTAATTTCTGCATTTTCATCACTCCCTTGCTTATATTAAACCCTTTTTCTGATATGATAAAAATAACCAAAAATGAACTTTTATATAATACCACAAATGCCGTTTTAGGCAGAAAATGACCAAAATCAAGCATTTTACAATCTAAACAACCTAATAATTTACAGGGTTTTTGTGGTAAACAGAAACATTGCCCGTTCGTGCAAAAAGAAAAGCCATAATGAGTATCCTTTGGTGTAACCAAACCCTATCACGAAAGGAGCTCATTATGGCTACTTCTATTATACCAAAATCTTATTCTAATGTAATCTACCTTCAACCATCATTTTCAATTCTTCAAGATCACTTTTCCTCTTTGCGCCACCTCCCTTATGTTAAATTGGCGCTTGATTTCCCTTGGGAGCAGGTTTTCGCACCTATTGAACAAGAATATATTAAAGCTCGATTCGAACACAATCGGAATAAAAGAAAACAAAATAGCTCCGATGCATATCAAGTAGATTTGTTTCCTCATCTGCCAAAGAAAGAGAATGTACAACCAATGAGATCGTCTAAAGGACGGAAAGGGATTGATTTTTATGCTTTATTGAAATCCTTCCTTTTGGCCCCACTTCTCTATGTAGAAGTCATGGTCTCAAGTGTTCATCTTCAAGTTGTTGGAAACTCGGATTTTCTTACCGTCTGTGGCTTTACAGAAATTCCATCTCTCAAAACCTTTGAACGCTTTGACAAAATAATGATTGAAAACGGGTTATGGGAAATGGCACGTCAACGTATGGTTCAGTTTAATATCGAACACGGTATAAGAAATTGAATACTCGTGGAATGGGAAAATTGGATAAATACGGTGTTCCACACTGTATTGGCGGCCATCGATTAGAACTAAAAGGATATGATGCAATAAAACAACAATATGTTTGGACATGCCCTGTGTTTGATTCAAAGTATAAGTAAGAAGAACTTTCGCACCCAGAGGCCTGCCATATTCAATGTTGTAATGGAGCTAAAACGGGAAGAACGATTCGTATTCACCAAACTTTAACTCCTCAAATTGATCCAGAGTTTCCGCAGCATCTTCAATCTTTTAAAACGAAATACGCAGAAAAAACTGCCATTGAACGCGTCAACGCACAATCCAAAAAAGGGCTTAGTATGCGAAGAGTTCATAAACGAGGACGTGTAGCAGTCGAAGCTCATGTGGATCGATGTATCATAACTGCACACAGCGCTTGGTGGCCAACGTATTACGGTTAGTGGAGAAAATGATCCTTTAAATATTAATACTCTCAATATTGCCAACTCTTAAATTAAATTATCGTTATATCACGCTCCTTGTCCGAATCAAGACAGGAGCGTTTTTTCTGAGTTATTTGCTTTTACCTTAAAATGGAGATAGAATATCAGAATTAAAAGGAAAAAAGAATGGGAGCATTAACTGGTTACAAAATTTTTATTGATGCCGGGCACGGCGGAAGTGATGCTGGTGCGACTTATGGTACCCTCTACGAAAAGAATCTAACCTTAGATATTGCCAACAGATTAAAAACGCATTTAGAGGCTAAAGGTGCTACTACCCAAATGAGTAGAACAGGCGATACCAATCCTACACTTTCAACTTGCACAAGTGCTTCAAATAGTTTCGGAGCAGACATTTTTGTTAGTGTTCATAACAATGCTGGTGGAGGGACAGGTGTTGAGACATGGGTTCACGACAACTCTTCGAGCACCACCAATTCTTTGGCTGGCTATGTAAATAACAAATTGGCCTCATATTTAAGTGCAAGTAATCGCGGAGTGAAAAAAGCACCAAGTCAACGTGGCGAAAATATTTATGTTCTTGACCCAGTTAATATCAAAGCATGGGCCATACTTTCAGAGGTATTGTTTATCGATAATAGTACTGACCGAGCTAAATTGCAAAACAGCACTTACCTACAAAAAGCTGCGGAGGCTATTTCTGACGGAATAAGTCAGTTTGTACTTACATTACCGCCTAAATAATATAAAGAGGAGAGCAGGGAACCAATTGATTCCTTGCTCTTTTTTTGTTACGATACAACAAATGGGGGTGGATGGTAAAAAATGAAAAAATATCTAATTTTCATTATCATTTTATTCATCATGTCTGGTTGCACAGCGAAAGAGAGTAATCATTCTAATGTTAAATCAGTAACGGACTCTAATAAGGTCGCTAAGTTAGAAAAAGAAAATGCAGAACTAAAAGAATTGGTTAAAAAATTGCCTGATGTTCCATATGATCAACTTCGCGAAACT
>DATFAH010000198.1:0-4901 GCA_035254805.1 Caryophanales bacterium
AAATCGGCTGCTTCGCGTCACATGAACCGATCATGGAACGCATATCTATAAAAAATCAGAGCTTTTGCAAAACATGAATGGATCATGGAACGTAATTAATTTTAGGATATTTTTAGCAAAGTTACTATTATAAATTTTTCAAGAATCGCCAAAAAGCAGTAAATTTCCACATAGGGAAATCCTACTGCTTTCCAAAAACTCCATTTTTACATGGCCAGCTTGCCAAATACTCCAGCATGATCAGAAGGCCAAAGTCCAGTGGATGTTCTATCTTGCAGTTTATCACCAACTAATTTAGCCTCAACCGGGTTCCAGCCATTTTTGTATAAAATAAAATCAATTCTGCTCTCTAATTTTGATGTAGCATTTAAAAGATCAGGGTCTTGGCAACAGGTAAATCCTAGTCCTTTTCCAACCTTTCTCCAAATATCTTGAAAGCCAGAATCAATAAACAGTCTATATGTTGGTGCAAAAATAACTGCATTGGAATTTAGATCGCCTAAAATAACAAAAGGATTATTCGTTTTGGCAGGGCCAATCAATATTTCTTTCGCTTGTTGCAATTGTATTACAGAATAAGGTTCAAGATGAGTATTCATTACACTAAAAATTGCTCCATAATAGCTTACATCCACAAAAGACCATCCACGAAAAATTTCTAATGAATAGCCGGGAACGCTGATAATTAGATTGTTGTTAAATTTCGCTTGTTTTTTATTAATTATAGTCAATTTAGGATTATCAAGGATTAAGATAACATCACGATCTGTTAATTTCACTACATTCCCATAGCTATCAGGATAGTCTACGGTAATGTTTTTGTTTATGGTAGCAATTTTGTAAAAAACACCTCTATTTTTCAATTCCAGAAGTAATAATTGTAAAAAATCAATGGTCACACTTTTAAAATTAGGGCTCAAAAATTGCCATTTTACTGCTTCTTGGAGCCCGATTATATCAGGTTTTAATAATGCTATCTGGTGTGTGATTGCTTTTACCCGGTCAGGGAAATTAGTGGCTAGTGCCTGCCGAAAAACTTCAGTAACCGTAAGAGAAAAATGATTTGGTGAAAACTTCATTAATGGAGTAATATCGGCACCAAGATACAAATTCCAAGTAAGAAATGAAAGTTGGTTAATATTTTTTATACCCATCAACGACACCTCCATGCTAATATCAGATGAAATAGATGGGTTAATTGGAACGGCAATATAACCATTCCGTTAAATTACAAGGCTCTTCAATATCAATGCCATTCATTTTAAGCAGATTTTGGGAAGATTTTTGAAGTGTTTGGTAAAATAATTTATGATCTTACGTAGGAAAGGAAAATTAAAAATGAAAGCTCAAATTATTGAATTTTTTGGAGATCCAACGGTATTTAAAATTAAAGACGTGCCAAAGCCTGAAGTTCAACCGGGTCATATTCTCATAAAAGTGAAAGCCTCTAGCGTAAACCCTATTGATACGAAAGTTCGCATTGGGGCTGTTCCTGCTGTCACTCCTGCATTACCAGCTGTATTACACGGTGATGTTGCTGGAATTGTTACCGAAATAGGTGAAGGTGTAGTTGATTTCAATCTAGGGGATGAGGTATTTGGCTGTGCAGGAGGATTTAAAGGAACCGGAGGTGCTCTTGCCGAATTCATGCTTGCAGATGCTCAATTTCTTGCCCATAAACCACACAATTTAACAATGGAAGAAGCAGCTGCACTTCCATTAGTATCGATAACGGCTTGGGAAGCATTATTCAATCGTGGACAGCTGAAGCCTGGACAAAAAATATTGATTCACGCAGCAGCAGGTGGTGTCGGTCATATTGCTATTCAGTTAGCAAAATGGGCAGGTGCTGAAGTATATACCACAGCTTCCACTGAAGAAAAACTACATATTGCAAAGCAACTTGGTGCAGATGGAGTGATTAATTACCGCAAAGAAACTGTACAAGAATATGTTCAAAAATTTACGAATGGGAAAGGTTTCGATCTTGTATTTGATACTGTTGGCGGAAAGAACCTTAATCGTTCTTTTGAAGCAGCGGCCGTGAATGGAACAGTTCTAGCCATTGCTGCCAGATCTACGCATGACTTAACTCCATTGCATTCAAAAGGCCTTTCATTCCATGTAACCTTTATGCTGTTAAAAATTCTGAACAAGGATCAGCGAAGAGAGCATGGTGAGATATTGAAAAAAATTGCTCAAATAGCAGAAGAAGGAAAGCTTCGCCCTTTAATCGACCAAAATATTTTCACATTTGATGAAGTCGCAAAAGCGCACGAATACCTCGAGTCACAAAAAGCAATCGGTAAAATTGTCTTAAAAAATAATTGGTGAAAGCTAACTCCTGGACTAGACCCCAAAATAGTTCCGAAAGTGCAGAGGTTTCTTTCCTGTTTCTAATGAGAAAACCGCTTCATAGTCTTTATGAAGCGGTTTTCGATCTAGTTTCTAAGAGGAAAACCGTTTCATCAGCTAAATGAAGTGGTTTTCATACTAGTTTTTAAGAGCGAATCGGTTTCATCGCCTATATATCGGCGAGTTTCATGCTTGTTTCATAGAGGAATTCCGCTTCATCACCATTTCTACAAAAACGAAATTACTTATAATGCGCAGGTTTTATTTTCAAAACTATAATAATTTTTTCTAATACCATAATATAAATAACCCCTAATTTATCATATGAAAATTGGGGTTAACGATATTTGCTATTATTTTAAGTGATTTCACTGCTTAGGGCCACCCTCGTGAAATTTGGTTTTTACGCGAAACATAGAGCGGATGAAATAAGCAAGGATGACTACTAGAAGAAAAAGATCCTTAAAATTTTTTGTAAATAGGCAAAAATCTATTCATTTTTCCTTTAGGACACATACACTGCACATGTAATGAAACTGAGGAGGAGATATAAATGGATAGACAGTTTTTTGGTGGAATGGGATATGGCGGATTTCCAGGTTATGGTGGTATGGGATTTGGAGGTTATCAACCATATGGAGTAGGTTTTGGTCAATACCCAGGCTATGGTGGAATGGGAGTAGGTGGATTCCCTGGCTATGGCGGCATGCCTTATGGTGGCTGTGGCTGTCCATGCCCATGTCCATGCCCATGCCCATGTCCTCCAATGCCATATTGTTGCTAGTTTTTTCATGATGATAACAATTCATGAGAATTGACAGTAAGAAAACAGCCTTGCTATTTTAATGACTCTAGTAAGTTAAAGAGGATTTTAGTTGAGGAGAATATTAAGTTGTTATTAGCAAATAATTCTATATCTGGACATGGAAGACCATGTCCAGATTTTTCATCGTCGTTTAGGAAATTATAAATTTCTAGACTTGTGGATAACTGTTCGATAAAATGTTCGTATAATATTGATGGAGATTTCATATGAATCAGGCTCACAGTGGAATTATCAAACGTATATTAAAAGATCACTTTGATGGGTATTGGAAGATGCATTCAGACCGTTTTCCTTTAATCCTATCGTAAAGACAGTAAGCCTCCAATCAAACAAAGCATATAAACACGCTGCGCCTCCTGGTACGATGAATGTATCAATTTAAGGAGGTGCTTTTCAGTATGATTGAAGCATTTGATAAAGATCCATTTATTTGTCCTCATCGTCATCGTGAGATTGACCTAGTTGAAATAGGGCATGCTGATTATGGATTCCTGTATCATTATATGGAAGATATGGAGTGTATTAAATCGGTTAGGAGGATAAACCTTGGGCAAAAACAAAGAGCTGGATGATTTAAATAAAGATTTTCTGAAATGGTTGGAAGAGGATGATCCATTTGGTCTGAATGAGGATATAAAAATTATCATTTTCAAATGTTTAGATTGTGGGCAAGAAGATGAGGTTCCTGAATATATAGTCGAGGAATTTCATTATGATTTAAAGGAGAATGAAGAAGTGGAAGTAGTCTGTCCTTATTGCAATGGAACAATGCGACAAGCGAGAAAAGACTCAAGTGAATAATCTTCACTTGGGTCGGGATTTAAGGCGCTTGCGCTTTTGTTCTTCGAAATCAGCGCTTTTTATTCGAAATCAGCGCTTTTTATTCGAAACTGGGTTTTTTTATTCGAAACTAGCGCTTTTTATTCGAAACTGGGTTTTTTTATTCGAAATCAGCGTTTTTTATTCGAAACTGGGCTTTTTTATTGTTTATCATTATTTATCATGGCAGTTTGGATAAGAGTCCGATAATTTCTTTTTACATCTTCTACTGATTTTTCCAATTTTGTTGCTAAAAAGCGCATAAGATCATTATCATAACTAAGCCATGAAACAAAATTTCGTTTAAGATAATGTTCTGCACTTACATAAGTTTGGAAATGTTCATCTAATTTTTTTCCATTAACAAAGACTTCATATGATTCATTTGATAATGGGTGAATAAAAGAAAAATCACCGTTCCTATTTTCATAACAACTCCCGTAAGTGGCAGCTTTCGTATTACGTTCATTTTTATCAGCATCAGATTTCATTGGGATTAAAGAAAATACATTAACAATAAATTTTTCAAATGCTGGTTTGGTTAATTCACAGCCTGAAGCTTTAGGATGGCCACCACCGCCAAAGCGGGTAGCAAATTCTGAAACATCAACATGATCATGAATCGTTCGGAATCCTACCTTTTTGCCACCTGCGTTAAGAAGAACAATCATATCTAAATGAGGGTTCAACTTGTTCAGTGCATTTCCAAGCTCAGATAGATACTGTTCTGCATGAACTATACCAACACAGTATTCATCAACGAAGGTCTGCACCATTTGTCTGTTTTTCGATTGGATGTATCGTTCAATTTTACGGTCCTCAATGTCTAATAGAAAATTTTCCGTTTCTGTTAAAGTGAAGGTGTCAGGGTTATCACGAAATCTTTTTAAAATTTCATCCT
>DATFAH010000199.1:0-2174 GCA_035254805.1 Caryophanales bacterium
TTTCATGCAGTCGTCAACTCTTTTCTTTGTGTTAGAAGGGGAAGAAAAGTTTTTCCGATTAAAACTACGGTTATATTTAAATGTATGTATATAGGAATATAGTCCAATTATACCAGTAGTTTGTATGCAAAAAATGTCTAAAATTGATAGATTTCTTGACATTTTGGTCACAAAAAGGGATGTATACATTTTTTTATTATTTCAGTAGAAAATTCGATACAGAAGGAGGGAATAGGTGAGTCGATAGCAAAATAACAAAAAAAAACAAGAGGAAATTCCTCTTGTTTAGTTTATGGATCTATTCAAATGATGATCCCGCCCAGCGAATTGGTGTCTATTATATAGTTTTATATCCTGATTCAATCATGTAGAAGTATCTCATGCTTCAAAGACAAGCGTTTGACTATTGCGGTGGAATCTCGCCTTTTTTAGGAGCATGTGCTGCACTTAAAGCTCTCTCAGTTTCTGATTCGCCTCTACCATGGCAATATGAACAAGGTTTTTCAGGGTAATCTTTATGTTCTGTTCTTAATTCATCATATTTCTTGCCTGTGACCCCATAAATAGCAGTTGTTCCATTATGGCATTTTTTACAGAACTCCCGCTCCTTGGTAGCAGTGAGGACTCCATCAGTTGTTTTATCTGTATCAGCTGCACTAAAGAACTGTATATCCTCGTGTCCTAACTTCGCTTTTAACACTTTGATATTATTCGAACCATGTGTATCATGACACTCGGCACAGGGAATATGCCCAGCAAGTGTACTTCCATCTGAGGCTTTAATGATATGCCTTGAAAAATTAATCTCATCTGAAGATATTTCACGATTAACAAAAGAATTAGGGCCGTTGGTATCTTCATAAGCTTTCATTTTTTCTTCTGTTAAATTATCATAATACTTTGCAATATCTGCAGTTTGTTGATTTTTTCCTTTTAAAATGGAATTATGACAGCGCAGGCAAAGCTGATAATCTTCATAAATTCCTATTGCGTTATGGGTTTTTTTGTAATTGAATAAACGAAATTCTACTAATGGGTTGCTAATTCTATCTGCACTATCTTTCTCATGACAAGATTCACAAAGTTGTTCATCACTACTAATTTCACCTGTTGGTTTATCCGGATTTGGAAGTGTCGGATCATGTGTATAGGTGATATGTCCCTGGATTAAGTTCGGATTATTTTCTGACCATTCAGAATGTGGATTGTGGCAAGAAGAGCAAGAGCTTCCATTAGGTTTTCCTTCTAGGTCAATATCTGCATTATGGGTATGTGTGCTTTGACTATTCTCAGGGATTGGGGCTACCGTTCCATCATGACAAGCCATGCAATAATTATCCACCGTTAAATCACCGTTGTTGGTTTCACTGTTTTTTTTCTGATCTAATAAGTTTGGATTGCTTGCTGCATGGGTACTATGACAATTCCCACATATATTCGTGTTATTCATATATACTTCGTGAGGGCTTTCATGTTGGATGATTACCCCATTATAATTAACGTTATAGGCGTTTTTGCCATTTAATTGAACGGATGGAGTGCTTTCTGTAGTGAATGACCAAAGTACAGGGAAGGCCATATTTCCTGCTTTATCCTTTACTCCTGATGGGCTTATCACAACATAATATTTGGTACTTCTGGACAAAGGTTCTTTTGTTTCAAAAATCACTTCCTTGCTTATCGGGTCATAGTGTAATAATTCAACCGGAATTTCGGTTCCATTACGGGTAAGTTTGAGGCTATTTCCTATTTCTAGGTCGTTTATCTCATTAGCGTCACTAATTTTAAATCGAAAGACTGTATTTATAGAAATCTGTGACATATCAGGTTTTGGATCAAGACTATTTAATAAAATGACGGGTCTTAATGTATCAACTGTAAGTTCAATAGGGGAAGAAGTTGCCGTTACGACCTCACCAGTGTCTGCCGCTTTGGCATATAGGCTATTAACTCCTTCTTGTAATGTAACTGGAACACTCCAAGCATTTCCTGTGACTTCAGCGGTAGAACCAATTTTCTCTTCTCCTCTATAAATACTGATGGTTGTGTCAGGTGGGGAATTTTCGATCGTACCGGAGATCATTACACTTTTAGTGTTTAGAAGAGCCCCTGTAACTGGTGCAGAAATAGTAATCGTTGGTTCAGTTGGAGGTAACGTTTCAGCTTTAACAATC
>DATFAH010000200.1:0-7698 GCA_035254805.1 Caryophanales bacterium
GAAATAGGAGATAACTGAACAAATTCCCCAATAAACGAGAGCTACGACAATATACATCGTCATAAAATCAAATTCACGACCACCAACAATTTTTGCCTTTTGGAACAGCTCTGGCACCGTGATCATCGCTGCTAAGGAAGATCCCTTAATCAGATCGAGAAAAACATTGGATAGTGGCGGAATTGCGATTTTGATCGCTTGTGGTAAAATAATTCTTCTCATCGTTTGCCAGTAAGACATCCCTAATGATGCGGACGCTTCCCATTGTCCCTTATCAACAGAAGCAATGACTGAACGATTAATTTCTGCTAAATATCCTGCACTATGAAGGCTAAACCCTAAAATAGCAGCTGTTACAGCAGAGAATTCGATCCCGATAACCGGAAAGCCAAAATAAAGCAGAAATAAAAATACTAGTATCGGCACTCCGCGCATAAAAGATATATAACTTCTTGCAGGTAAACTGAAAATTTTACTTTTTGACATCCTGCCTAACCCTACGAAGAAGCCTAATAATAACCCAAAAAACATGCTAGCTACTGAGATTAATAAAGTATAGCCCATACCTTGTAAAACATATGGGAGAGACTCGATAGCTAATTTTATATTAAATAGATATTCCCATTGGATATTTCCCATTTGCCGTCTTCCTGTCTAATGATAAGTGTATATAGTCTGTCAAAAACATAGCATTGAAATGATCCTAAATGCAAATGATTTTCATTCAAATAAAAGTAGTCGGAATTTTTAATGAATTATTTTTAACGATCCACATTCTAACAAACTATCATCGCAATATGGAGATCAAAATTAGTACTGGTAATTTAGATGCTGAATTATCCACTGGTAATTTCAGAGTACAAATGGATCAATTAACAAACGTTGTCAAGGTTGGTGTTAGTATTAGGAAATGTAAAGCTCGATTTACCGCAAAATGCAAGCTTCAAGCTAAAGTGACATGTTAGCAGCGGTTCTATTTCAACTGTATTCCCATTAAAAAATCAAAGCGAAAGCAAAAAACATCTGGAAGGAACACATGGTTCAGGTAAAAATAGCCTTGATCATCATATATCAACTGGAAGTATTAAGGTTTATTAATTGCCCCATACAAAGAACTCCGGACTTAATTGTCCAGGGTTCTTTTGAATATAGATATCTATACCAATCTTCTTTAAAACATAGAGAAGTTCTTTATTTTTCACATATGATATAGTAATACCTGTTTAGTAATTGGTATAGACGACTATATCTATTTGATGCTAAAATACATACATAGAAAGGAAGATGCACAATGATTCAAAACGGGATGTTACTGAAAAATATACAACTATATACCGAAAAACAAACCATTGAAAATGGATATATAAAAATTAAAAATGAAAAAATTATTGAGCTTGGACCAATGGAAAATCTCAAAGATGAAGAAGAATTTCCATTAGTTGAAATACCTTCACATTATAAAGCTATACCTGGATTTATTGATGTTCATATCCATGGTGTCGATGGTGCCGATACAATGGATGCCACGACAGATGCACTTGATACGATGACAACAGCTCTCCCAAGAGAAGGGACAACCAGCTTTTTAGCCACTACAATGACTCAGGGTCAAATGGAAATTGAGGCTGCGATACAAAATACAGGGCAATACATTAATGGACAACAATCCTCTGGGAAGGCAGAAATCCTTGGGCTTCACCTTGAAGGTCCTTTTGTCAATCCTTCAAAAGCAGGCGCACAGCCAATCCAGCATATGTTGGATCCTGATGTTAACATCTTCAAAAAATGGAATGACCTTTCCAATAACCATATTAAACTTGTTACTTTGGCACCTGAACAGCCCGGCGGTCTTGAAATGGTTCAATATTTAAAAACACGCGGAATCATTGCCTCCATTGGCCATTCAGATGCAACATACGAACAAGTTTTGGACGCTATTGATGCAGGAGCTAACCATGTGACACATCTTTTTAATCAAATGCGGGGATTGCATCACCGTGAACCAGGTGTGGTAGGTGCAGCCTTTTTACGTGATGAATTAATGGCTGAAATCATTGTGGACGGTGTACATTCTCGTAAAGAGATGGTCGAACTTGCCTATAAACAAAAAGGAAAAGAAGGATTAATTCTCATTACAGACTCCATGCGTGCGAAATGCTTGAAAAATGGCCAATATGATCTTGGTGGTCAAACGGTAACCGTGAGTGATGGGAAAGCTGTACTTGAAGATGGAACACTTGCTGGAAGTATTTTAAGACTGGCACAGGGGGTCAAAAATATCATTTCCTATACAGATTGTTCATTAGTAGATGCCATCGAAATGGCTTCCGTGAACCCAGCCAAACAATTAAATATTTATGATCAAAAAGGCAGCATTACAGTCGGAAAAGATGCAGATATTGTCATCCTCGATGATGAAAATGAAGTATTTATGACCTTCTGCCGCGGAGAATTGGCTTTTATGAAAGGAGATAAATAGGATGAAAATTATTGAAGTAAAAAATTATCAAGAAATGAGCAACGTTGCTGCTAAGTATATGATCGAAAAAGTGATGGCCAATCCCACTCTTCATCTTGGCCTTGCAACTGGAGGAACTCCGGTCGGAATCTACGCCAATTTAATTGCAGATCATCAGAAAAACGGAACATCCTATGAAAAAATCACTTCCTTTAATTTAGATGAATATGTTGGACTATCTGGTGAGAATCCAAATAGCTATCGCTTTTATATGGACGACCATCTTTTTAATCATATTAATATTCAAAATGCAAATACTTATGTTCCGCATGGCGATGCAGATGATATCCAAAAAGAATGTGCTGAATATGAAGAACTGATTGCAAACAGCGGTGGAATCGACCTTCAAATTCTTGGAATTGGCAGTAATGGACACATTGGCTTCAATGAGCCTGGTACATCCTTTCACTCCAAAACCCATATTGTCGAATTAACTCCGTCGACCCGCGCAGCAAACGCCATATTTTTTAACAGCCTAGAGGAAGTCCCAACACAAGCCATTACAATGGGGATTTCCACCATTATGAAGAGTAAAGAAATTCTCTTACTCATCTCAGGTGAAAGTAAAAGTGAAGCCTTACACAGATTAATAACCGGCGGGGTAGATGAAAGTTTTCCTGCTTCAGTGTTGAAAAATCATCCTTGTGTTACAATTATCGCAGATGAAGCTGCCCTAGCAGGCCAAAAGGTTCACAGTTGAGAGTAACACCTGTGTCCTGGAATGAAAATTGATATAGAAAGGATGCAGCTAAAAGGAGAATGATTAAAAAAAATTCACCCATCCCAATTTATTATCAGCTTGAAGAACATCTTAAAGAGTTAATTGAAAACGGCGAATTAAAGCCCGGAGATGCGATTCCGCCAGAAAGAGAATATGCCGAAAAGTATCAAATTAGCCGGATGACCGTTAGACAGGCATTCACCCATCTTGTGAATGCGGGATATTTACATCGGATTCAAGGTAAAGGGACCTTTGTTGCCGAACGAAAAATCGAACAGCCGCTTCAAGGCTTAACAAGTTTTACCGAAGATATGAAAGTAAGAGGGCTAAAATCAGGGAGTCAACTCATTCAATTTGAAATGATCCCTGCGACAACGCAAATTGCCAGTCAGCTTTTGATCCAAGAATATGCGCCCGTCTATGAAATTAAGCGCATTCGGCTTGCAGATGATGTTCCAATGGCCTTAGAGACCAATTATATTTCGGCCAATCTTATAAAAGGTTTAACAGAACAAATCGTTAATCAATCATTATACTCTTATATCGAGACTCAGCTAGGCTATCAAATTGACCATGCCTCACAGGTCATTGAAGCATCCATCGCTGATCAAATCGAAGCAGAGTATTTAAAAATAAAAAAAGGATCACCTGTCATGCTGATCCAAAGAAATACATTTTTACAGGATGGAACTCCTGTGGAATTTGTAAAATCATCCTACCGTGCCGATCGATACAAATTTATGATACAGATGAAACGATAGAGGTGGAACATGCTAAACCAATATTTTCAAAAACTAAAGGTTTTACTTTGCACTATTGAAAAAGAGGAAGAAGAAAACCTTAAAACAGCAGCCAAAAAGGTGGCACAATGTATCCAGGAAAATGGAATCATCCACCTGTTTGGCTGTGGGCATTCCCATATGTTGGGTGAGGAGCTATTTTACCGAGCCGGCGGACTCGTTCCTGTCAATCCAATCCTAATTGAAGATTTAATGCTCCATAAAGGGGCTGTTCGCTCCTCCCAATTAGAGAAGCAAAATGATTTTGCCGAACAGTTCATGGGGAATGTAAACATTGATCCTAAGGATTTAGTGATAGTGGTATCTACTTCTGGTAGAAATCCTGTTCCAGTTGATGTAGCGGAGTGGGCTAAAAAACGAGGGGCTTTTGTTATAGCCATTACTTCTCCACGTTATGCTAAAAGCCAATCTTCCCGCCACAAAAATGGAAAGTACTTATACAATTCAGTGGATCTTCCAATCGATAATCACATTGAAGTCGGTGATGCCCTCATGAAGCACGATGCATATGATGTTCCTTTTGGCTCTGGCTCCACGGTTGTCGGCATGTCCATTGTAAATGGAATCATGGTGGAGGCTGTTAACATCATGATCGAAAACCATTTTAACCCTCCCATTTTTTTAAGCGGCAATATTGATGGAGCAGAAGAGCATAATCGCGGATTGATTGATAAGTATAAAGATAGAATTCCAATGTTGGAATCTTGATAGTGGCTTCGGCAAGTTGCACGTTTGATCTGGGTTACGAGGAATCCACACGCTGAGCGAGCGTTCGTGTAGAAAAGCTGCCCGTTTGTGTAGAAACAGAGCTTGGTTATGTAGAAAAAACCCTTTTCTATGTAGAATAACCAACTAGTCGTGTAGAATAACAACTGGTCGTGTAGAAAAAACCTGTTTTCATGTAGAAAAACCGACTAGTCATGTAGAAAAAACCCATTTTTATGTAGAAAAAGCTCAGTTTTTTGTAGAATCCACTGTTGTGTGTACCAAAAGAAGGCAAAACCTCTATCTATAGTGGTTCTGCCTTCTTTTTATTAGGCTTTTTTCGGAAAAATTGTTGTTTTTCTAACATATTTACAATAAGTCTTACTTGAAGACACTCAATTCTAACAAAAATGCTAATTAGACTAAAAAGTTGTCAGAATACGGCTCTGTTTCTGACTTGATCCCCAAACTACATCAGCTTCCTATTTTCTTTTTGGGAACCATTTTTTTTGCTTCCTGCTGCAAACAGCATAGGCTAATATGGAAGCACCCAGTATTACGACGGAACCTATCCAAATCATCTGATCACCTACATACACTCCTAAAAACACTCCGATTAATCCGAACACACCTAATGTAAATGCCTGTTTTTTCTGATTTTCGAAAATGGTAAAGGTCAACTCCCGCTGCTGCTGTGTTTCTTTCATTTCGAGGTACTTTTCAGGTATATGTACTAAATCGGAAATAGTGTGAAACATTTGAAAAACTGGCTGTGATTGAATCCACTTTAAGATTAGCTTCCATTTATTTGTTTGACTATGATTCAACCAATCCTTAAAGGCTGGCTCCATAATTTTTATAATTTCCTTTGTTGGGCAAAGTGCACGAAGAATGCCTTCTACCGTTACAAACGAGCGTCCTAAAAAAATAAAACGTGTCGGCACTTGAATGGGTAAAGATTTAACCATCTCATTCATTTCTTTTTTTACAGCAAAAATGTCCATATCTTTCAAGTCAGCCAAATTGAATGTCAATGCTTCTTCAAGCAGCTTTGCAACGACCTTGGTATCAGCCTCAGGGAGCAGGAATCCTAAATTCATGAGGATTTCTATTGACCTTGGATAATTCTTTAGCAAAATGGCTTCTAATAAACTTTGAAAATTCACTGCATCATTTTTAGAAATTTCCCCCACCATACCAAAATCAAGCAAAACCAAAGTGCCATCAGATTTTATCAGCACATTCCCTGCATGGGGATCTGCATGGAAAATACCTGCCTCTAGCCATTGCGGCAGAAAAACGCGAAATAACCGCTCGGCTAATTGATCACGATTGATTTTATGCTGATCGATGAAATGAACATCCGTAGTTCTTACGGCATCCACCCATTCCATAACCAATACTTGTGATGTACAAAGCTCAGGGTAAACCTTAGGTATTTTTAACCCGTCCAGGGATTCAAAACGCTGACGAAATTGATTGGCTGTTTCCATTTCTTTTTGAAAGTCCAGCTCTCGCTCGATTACCTGTTTCAATTCTTGATACAGCCGTTTAAAATCGATAAATCTTTTTGGAACAGGTGCAAAATGGCGGACAAACCAAATAATAATCGAAAGGGAACGAAAATCCGTTTTCACAATGGATTGGATGGTTGGACGCTGAACCTTAACAGCTACATCTGTTCCATCCTTTAATTTTCCTCGATAAACCTCCCCAATCGAAGCAGAGGCCACTACATTTGGATCAATCGAATGAAGCTTGTCCTTAAGCTTTCCATCCCACTCTTTTTCCAATACTTTTTCAATTTCTTCCCAAGGAGATGGCGGGACCTGATCAACAAGATCCTCAATTTGCTTAATAAAACTGTTCGGGAGTAAATCAGCACGGATACTTAAAAATTGCCCCACCTTTATTAACAATCCCTCTAGTTCAAAAAGAGTCTTGCGAAACTGCTTCCCGATTCTCCCCCATAACTCTTCTTTTTCAGAAGGGGATTTTTTGCAAATCCGATACCAATATACCCGGATAACAACTGATATAGCAAAAGTGATGACCTTCCACATGCGAAATAATTTGCGGTTAGCATTCATAGAGAATCCTCCATGATCGTTTTTATTTTTAATTGGATTATAACAGTTCGGAGGGGTTTGGTAATAGGATTTAAAAATTTTAGCGTTGAGGCTTGATTGGGGACTTTTTTATCCAATGAAGACTATAAAGAAAAAGCCCACAATTTTTGTGGGATTAATTTTTTACCAACTATATGCACCAGGACATTCTTTCGGCTCATAATAACAATGCAGTTTATATTGTCCTGCAAATGGTTGATCATACCATGTTGATGGACATGGAGCGTAAGGATTAAAATACCATAAGGCGTGTTTCGCCGGAAAATTCCTCCAATAGTCCAAGGTTTGTTTCGCCAATCTTTTCTCCGCACTTCTCGCAGCTTGGTAAAACACATTACCTTTTTGAACAGCTTCAAAAGAGTAGTTTCCGCCTTGTACTTGAAAAATTACTTGCGGAATAGTCCTTATTCCTTTAAAGTCTAAACAATCTGCTTTAAGTCGATTAACGATTACATTCCCAACAAGCATCATTCCCGTTTTTCCTTCACCTTCAGCTTCTGCTCTCATCATCCTTGCCATCAAATCAACATCCGATGATCTATATTTCGCTCTTGGCATCCTTTTCACCTCCGATTTAAATGTATGATAAAAAGGCTATATTATGTTAGCGGGTTGCGCTTTAACGTAAAAAAATGTTAATAACTGGAACAAATAACACCTCAATAGCAAATCAACAATGTAGAAAAAATCTCAACGCATTAGATTAAGTAGCACCGATTTTGTGTGAAACATGATCAACCTAGTATATGAATTGAGATTCCTTTTTGTTAAAATAACAGCATTTTAATTGAAGAATTGGAAAAATGGACACAGAAATTAGTAAAC
>DATFAH010000201.1:0-5761 GCA_035254805.1 Caryophanales bacterium
TTTTTAGCAGTGGTTGGAATAAGTTCCTTGTTTATTTCCATACAAAGATTAAATAATCAATCAGTAAAAGTAGAAATTCCAGTAATTCAGATTGCAGATCGAAAAAAAACAATGATTTTGGTAATTGTTTTTTGCCTTTTCATCCTTTCGATTTTGGGGATGATTAGTTATCTATTCGCATTCATCTTTACCAAGGTATCTGTGTATTAAAACTTTAAAAAGCGGTTCCTATTAGGATCCGCTTTTTGAAAGTTCATCCAACTGGATGATTTATTGGCACATCAAATCAATGTTTACACATGCAGAACCGTAAATTGCCCACCGCCGAATAGGCTTTTAGTGTAGTCAATTTTAGCATTTGTAAAATAAACTTGATCTCTATCTCGAACTAAAAATTGTATTCCATCTTGTTCGATTACATTGTCGTTCTCAGAAGCTGACTCTTCCAGAGCCAGGCGAAGCTGTGGACCCCCTCAACCAATACTCATAGCTAAACGGATCAGTGGTTTTTTTCCTGCGTCAAGAATATCTTGAACTTCTTTTTTAATTTGTGAAATTGCTGATGATGTAACTTTTACCATAATTATCCCTCCATCTTTAATCATTTTTTTATCTATTTGTTATTATTTCTTTTTAATCCAAAATTTAATTAATGAACCATCTTGTTCGGTTTTTAGGATGGTATGGCCAGATGTTTTTGACCATTCAGGTAGGTCATTTAGAACACCATGATCCGTTGCATGAATTTCTAATATTTGCTCACTATTAAGTGATTCGATACTTTTCTTCAGCTGCTCGATTGGCATTGGGCAAGTAAGTCCAGTTACATCCACAAATGAATCAACTTTTATGTCTTTAATAACTGTTTCACCTAATTCATTTGCTGATGTTTCAACTTCTTTTTTTAGATTACTTCCAAAAACGGATGAATATGTTTTCCAACCACCATCCACATTTTTCACTTTGAATCCATGATTCATTAAAGTTCGTGTTGCTAAATAGCCTCGTAAACCAACTTGACAGCTAACATAAATCGTTTGATCTTTTGGAAGTTCTTCTAATTTATTTCTAAGATCGTTTAAAGAGATATTGATGGAACCCTTTATAAAGCCAAATTCACGTTCCACTGGTTCACGAACATCAATTAAAAGTCCGCCACCTGCAACAATTTCATCCACTTCATACCACTGGATATGCTCTAATTCACCATCCATTATGTTGGTTGCAACATAGCCTGCCATGTTTACTGGATCTTTTGCAGAAGAATAAGGTGGTGCGTAAGATAATTCTAAATTGGTCAAATCCTCAACCGTTAGTCCACCTTTAATGGCAGTCGCAATAACATCAATTCTTTTATCTACCCCATCTGCCCCAATGGCTTGTGCTCCGAAAATTTTTCCAGTCTTTTTGTCAAAAATTAGTTTTAATGCAATTGAAACAGCACCAGGATAATAACCAGCATGAGAACTTGGGTGAATATGAAGTACCTCATATGTCACGCCTAAACGTTTTAAAGTCTTTTCATTGTTTCCAGTAGCCGCAACGGTTAAATCAAACACTTTTGCGATGGAAGTTCCTAGTGTTCCTTGATATTTTTCTTCCTCCCCCATCATGTTATTAGCAGCGATTCGTCCTTGACGGTTAGCAGGCCCGGCAAGTGGAATCATAGCTTTTTTCCCATTGATGTAATCAACCACTTCAACTGCATCTCCAACCGCATAAATATCAGCGTTTGAGGTTTGAAGATATTCATTGACAACAATTCCACCACGATCTCCTAATTCTAATCCCGCTGTTTTAGCTAATTCATTTTCAGGCCTTACTCCGATTGACAAGATCGTCATATCTGTTTCTATTTCTGTTCCATCTGACAAAAGGACTTTCTTTCCATTATTTGCGAAAGACTCTACACCATTTTCTAAAATGAGTCGGACACCCTTCTCTCTTAAATGTGAATGTAAAATGCTTGCCATTTCAAAGTCAATCGGCGCCATAATTTGGTTTGCCATTTCAATAATGGTAACTTCAATTCCTCGGTCAACTAGATTTTCAGCCATTTCAATCCCAATAAATCCTCCGCCAATGACTATTGCCTTTTTAGGATGCAATTGATCGACATAGTTTTTAATTTTGTCTGTGTCGGGAATATTCCTTAAAGTAAATAGTGTTTCATTCTCATTTATTCCTGGAATAGGCGGAACGATCGGTCTTGCACCAGGAGATAATAACAACTTATCATATGATTCTTCATATTCTTCTTCTGTTTGGCCATTTTTAATAGTGACTGTTTTATTTTCCGGATTTATCTTTACAACCTCACTTAGGTTGCGAATATCCATTTTGAAGCGATTTGACATCCCTTTAACTGTTTGGACCAGTAATTTCTTTCGATCTTTAATGGTTTCACCAATATAATATGGTAGTCCACAATTGGCAAAAGAAATATATTCTCCGCGCTCAACAAGGATAATTTCAACATCTTCACTAATTCTTCGTAATTTTGCTGCGGCTGTTGCACCGCCTGCTACTCCACCTACTATGATGATTTTTTCAGCCATAATATTTCCTCCTAAATCGATCAAGTTATTTTTTATTACACTTCGTAATAAGGTATTTCGCTATAATACCTAATAGGGTATTATTTGTGATAAAAAAATAATCTATTTCCCTTCCTTTGAAAGCATTTTGTCAAATAAATTTTAAGATCATCTTTAAGAAGCTAACAAATACACTATAATACCCCTAGGGGTATATTGTCAATCGTTTTGTTTGTCATTCACAAAAAAAGACTAGATATGTAACTAACCAATATCCAGTCTCCGATGTTTATATTTGACATGAATCCGCCTTTTTAAGAAAATCTCCTATCACTCGTAAATATTCTTCCGTTTCTTCAATGTAAGGCATATGGGCACTATTTTCGAAAATATGGAATTCAGAATTAAGCGTTATGCTGCTAAAATCTTTTTCACATCTGGTTAATGTTTCTTGAACCTCTTTAGGAAGTTTTTGACGATTCCGATCCTGATCTTGCGCCCAAAGAGGTGCGCTTAAACATGGACTTGAAAAAATAACACTTTTGCTTCCGTTTGGTTGTGTTAAACAATATGCGGCGGCAAGCGTTGTTCCCCATGAATGTCCTAAAATATGTACTTCATTTAGCGATAAGGCATCACGAATTTGACTAAGTTCTTCAACAAAACGGTCAATATTCCATAATGTTGGGTCTTTTGGCCTGTCAGATTTTCCACAACCTAATTAATCATAAAAAATAATGGGACGATCAATCCTCAAGAACGTTCAACCCTTGCATAGCGTAGTATGAAGATTCTGGCCCGCCATGCAAAATGATAACAGGAGTGCAATTTGTTTTTTGATCAAATTTTTCAAACCAAACTTTGCCACCTGTAACTTCGATAAATCCTTCTGTATGCATGAATTTTACTCCTTTGTTATATTAATCTATAATTAAAAACCCTTGTTGACATCTACCTGATTTTTTAATGGTTGATTTTCTGTGATATTTTTTAATGTTTCAAGAAAACACTCTACAGCTTCTTCTGGGAAGGTTACCGCCGAGATATGCGGTGTAACCGTAATATCTTTTCGCTCCCATAAGGGGCTGGACATTGGAAGAGGTTCTGCTGAAAAAACATCTAAATAAGCATGCTTTAACCACCCATTGTTTAACGCATTTATCAGGGAATCTTCTCTAACTGTTGCTCCTCTGCCTACATTGATGAAAACAGCATCATCAAGGGAACTGAATTTTTGATCATCAAATAGATTATGCGTTAAATCTGTTAATGGCAATGTACTAATAATAAAGTTTGTTTTTAATGTGGGAGGAATCTCGTCAGTAAAAGAGAAAATCTTTTTAAAGTTATCCTTTTGTTGGCCACTTAATGAAACCCCGTAGACTGTCACACCAAACGTAGAAAGCATTTTCGCAATCTCCTGCCCTATTACACCTGTTCCATAAATGAAAATGGTTTGTTCATTTAGTAGCCTTGGAGCATTCGGTTTCCATGTTTTTTCAATTTGAGCCTTCTCAAATTCTTGATGAAGTTGTAGCTCTCTGAGAATATAACTTAAGCAGTATTCCCCTATTTTTTGCCCAAATGAACAGATGGTTCGTGTTAAAAGAACAGTCTGATCCCAAGCTTTATTATGCAAAAAGCTATCCACTCCCGCACCAAATGAATGCACCCATTTAATATGTGATGTATCAAATATTGGACTTGGTCTAAAGGAAGCAAAAGCATCAGCCCACTGCAAATCCTCATGAGTCACTTCTTCATCTGAAAGGTAGTAGAATTGGTAGTTTAAATCTTTATCTTCTAAAATCGCTTGAACTTCTTTATAAATCCTTCCCGTAATTAAGATGTTTTTAATATCCAAAGCATTTACCACCTTTATTCAATTCGAAATGCCTGTATTATTGCGAATTTTCTTACATTTATACTATATAACAAATTCACACGTTGAAAAAGAAATTTCGCGTCTTCTCCCTTATGTAAATTGAAAACAGCTCCTTATTTAGAGCTGTCATTAAAAAAGGTAAAGCTCTTATCCAGCTATTTCTCCTTTTTTTTATCATTTATTTTTAAAAAATTAGCGTTATAACGATCATTTTTCGAAGAATGCATAAATCCCACACCTAAGGCAAAAGCTGCAAAAATAAATCCGACAATGTAAGCGAAATTTTGAAATCCCAAAACAAAACCTGCCACTGTTAAAATAAGCAAAGTCAGCAATATGTAAAAAAATACTTTTCCCACAAACACACCCCGTTATGTAATTAGTATGAATCCTATTTTCCTGAACGGACTCTAATTATTTTAACCATATAATTAGTAAATGTCTGAGTCAATTGTTAAGTTTACATTTCTGTGATTCATGAATAACTTGATCCAATTTTTATTTGGAAAACCGCTATTTTTTGTCATATATAAATGATGTATAATGTAAGAAAATTGGAGGCAAATATGGAGATTAGAATATTAAATTCAAAAGATGCAGAAATTTATCGGAATATCAGATTAAAGGCATTGAAAGATTATCCAGAAGCCTTTAGTGCGAGCTACGAAGAATAAATAAAATTTTCTTTACTGATGTTTGAAAATAGATTAAAAGAAGAGGCTAATTTTACTTTTGTTCGAGTGTGCACACCCTAATTTTTGGAGTGTGCTTCGCTTTTGTTTCAATTTTAAACTATCGTTTTTTAAGTTTATTTTTTAAGAAAGACAGGAATAAATGATGACAGCCATAAAAAAAATTCAAGGCAAAATGAACAGATTGTCAACTATTCAATTAATCGTTATTTTTTACATTGGAGCACTTATCATTTCTACTTTTTTATTAATGCTGCCAGTCGCCCATCGTGAAAATGCAAAATTAAGTTTTATTGATGCCCTATTCACCTCAGCCAGTGCAGTAAGTGTGACGGGACTGAGTGTCATTTCTTTAAAAGACACCTTTAATAACTTTGGGATTTTTCTGCTATCCATTATTCTCCAACTTGGTGGATTGGGAATTATGTCTTTAAGTACCTTTATTTGGGTAGTCATTGGAAGAAAGGTTGGTTTACGAGAAAGACAGCTGATTATGATCGACCAAAATCAATCAAAATTATCCGGACTTGTAAACCTTGTTAAACAAATCTTCATAACGATTATTTCGATTGAACTAATCGGGGGGATTATTCTAGGTTTCCGGTTCTTGATGTATTATGACAGTCCATTTTCAGCCTTTAAACATG
>DATFAH010000202.1:0-16951 GCA_035254805.1 Caryophanales bacterium
CTTAATTTCATAATAGCGGAATTGTCAAAAGATTTTAACATGTTTTAATGTTATGATGGTAAAAAACGATAGGGGAACAATATATTTTTAAAATATTGGCTTTGTAATTATTCGTTGTTGATTTTCATGGAAAAATGAGAATATATAAGGGGAGAATTTCCCCCTAATGTATAAAGTGGAGGCTTAAGAAACAGAATTAAGGGGAAAAATTCCGCTTAATTGCTCTAAAAAAGCAAAAATCCAAGGTATTGGATAATTTAAGGGGAAAAACTCCCTTTAATTTCAGGGAAATATGGGTATTTCCCAATTTAAAGGGAATTTTTCCCCTTATTTTTCAAACATAAAGAAATCAACATTCAGCACAGCCATTAGATTAAAGATATTTTCAACAGTTCATTTTATTTTTGAAGCATAACTTATAACTTTACCAAAGCGGCAATATTGTGCTGTAAAATCACACCTGTTTTTATATAATTTTTCCAAATATAAAAAAGACCAGCAACTATGTACTGATCTTCATTCCACTATGTAGTGGAGACGGTGGGACGTGCTTTTCCATGCTTTCGTCATGGCACTGACTATATCTTGAACCTGACTCATCAGGTCCCCCGGCGTATTATGCGAATCATAAATTTGTCTGATTCAGACTGTTTTCGCATCCTAGTACTACCTTTATAAAAGGTAGCCTATAAGTCGATACACGGCTGTTGGATTACTCCACATACCGCTCGGCATTGCCTTGTCGCAAATTTGCGGGTTAGGTTTCACCGATAAAGCCGGATTTTCACTTATGTGTTACCACATAAGGCGACTAAATTACTAATCGAACCCACGTCCAAAGATATCGCCACTTAAGCGTCTACGAGTGTAGTCGACATATTCGCGCTTCGCTGATCCTTCTGCCTATCGACAGGCGTCCGGGCAGCTAGCCTGGTTGTTCTCTTCCTTCATCCTCAGGCGGTGGAATCCGGCGTAGCCCACTAAAGTTGAGTCCCTTACCCTACCACATGGGCGATGGAGGGAGGAACCGCTATGCAGTTATTAAGCTGCGAAAGCGAAAGAGTTTTGTTGTTTGCCAGTTATAGGCTTTGACGTTTTAACGAGGCCGATCCCCTCGACTCGCAACCTAAGCTCGAACTACCCCTGTCGAATCCGTAGCGTCCCCATGATAAAAGGATCAGCATTGCTTTCGCAAGCTAGACGTTTGGAAGCTCAAGAATGTTTGAGCAAAGATTATTTGCCGCATTACCTTGCGACATAAGTAATTATAACATATTTGTTGTAAATTTCAATTGTAAGTATTTGTAAATACACTACATTTTTTGACGATCGCGGAATGCTCGCTCGATTTCGCGCTTCGCTTCTTTCTTCTTCAGATCCTCACGTTTATCATAATTCTTTTTACCTTTTGCAAGGCCAATCAGCACTTTTGCAAAACCATTTTTCAAGTACACTTTTAATGGAACGAGCGCATAGCCCACTTCTTTCGTTTCCCCAAATAGCTTGGCGATTTCACGATTATGAAGTAAAAGCTTTCGCGGTCTTAACGGATCATGATTATAGCGATTACCTTGTTCATATGGGCTAACGTGCATACTATATAACCAAGCTTCGCCATTTTGGATTCTAGCATAGGAATCTTTTAAGTTTACTTTGCCCGCCCTGATTGATTTAATTTCTGTTCCTTGTAGAACGATCCCCGCTTCATATGTTTCTTCGATAAAATAATCATGGTAAGCTTTTTTATTATTTGCACAAAGTTTCCCTTCACCTTTTGGCATCATATTCACCTCTTTGTAGCTTACATTGTAGCAGATATACTGTTTGTTAACAATTGCAAGCGAATTTCAGCCACTAGATTTAGCAATTCTAAAATCGATATATCACCGAAAACGACACAGATATCACCGAAAAATTTACTATATCACCGAAACAAACACAAAGACCAAATCATCGCGATTTGGCCCCTGTAGAATTACCGTCTCTTCTTCCGCTTCGTGCTCTTTGCCTTCGGAACATTTTCGTAAAACTTCCGCTTTTTCTTTGCCTTTGGCTTATCACTAGAGGAATCCGACTTTTGATTTCGGCCATCATCCCTTCGGGTACGTGGTTTCTTCGAATTGCTTCCTGTTTTAAACACCTTAGGAGCTTCGGTTCTCTCTTTGCGGCGAGTTCCCTTCATACCGACAATTTCAAAGTCGATGGATCGTTCTTCCTTATTGACTTTCACAACACGTACGGTGATTTGGTCGCCAATCCGGAAGACATTGCCGGTCCGCTCCCCAATCATTGCAAAATGCCGCTCATCAAATCGGTAATAATCATCGGTCATATAGCTGACATGGACAAGCCCTTCAATCGTGTTTGGCAGCTCAACGAACATCCCAAAATTCGTGACAGAACTAATAATCCCATCATATTCTTCACCAATTTTATCTTCCATGTATTCTGCTTTTTTCAATTCATCGGTTTCCCGTTCGGCATCAACCGCACGGCGCTCCATTTTAGAGGAATGCTGAGCAATTTCTGGCAGGCGGGCATTCCATTTTTCCCTTGTCGATTCATCCAGCTTTCCTTCAATCAAATAAGTTCGAATCAAGCGATGGACGATCGTATCCGGATACCGGCGGATCGGTGACGTAAAGTGTGTATAAAACTCTGTTGCCAATCCAAAGTGCCCTAAACTCTCGGGATCATATTTTGCCTGCTGCATCGAGCGCAGCATGACAGTCGAAACAACCATTTCTTCTGGCTTCCCTTGAACCTCTTCAATGATTTCCTGTAAGGCTCTTGGATGAACATCATTCGCTGTACCTTTTACGATATACCCAAAGTTCGTAATAAACTCGAAGAACTTCCTTAATTTATCTTCCTTAGGGTCCTCATGAATCCGGTAAATAAACGGAACATCCATCCAGTGGAAATGCTCAGCCACCGTTTCATTAGCCGCCAGCATGAACTCTTCAATTAACTTTTCTGCGACAGATCGTTCACGCAACACAACATCAGAAGGCTTTCCTTCTTCATCCACCAAAACTTTTGATTCTTTAAAATCAAAGTCAATGGCACCCCGGTGCATTCTTTTATTTCGTAAAATCGCAGCCAACTCTTCCATCATTTCAAACATTGGAACGAGCGCTTCATAACGATTTCTTGTTTCCTCATCTTGATCGACGAGAATCCGATTCACATCGTGATACGTCATCCGTTCCGTTGTTTTAATGACACTTTGAAAAATTTCATGGTCAACGACTTCGCCCTCAGGAGAAATCTCCATATGACATGACAACGTCAGCCGGTCTACCTTTGGATTCAAAGAACAAATTCCATTTGATAATCGGTGAGGGATCATTGGAATCACGCGATCGACTAAATAAACACTTGTCGCCCGTTCTTCTGCTTCCACATCGATCGGAGTGCCTTCTTTCACATAATAGCTGACATCCGCAATATGTACACCCAGCTTATAGTTCCCATTCTCAAGGCGCGCCACGGTAACTGCATCATCAAGGTCCTTAGCATCTGCCCCATCAATTGTTACAATGACTTCATTTCGTAAATCGCGGCGATTTGCTAATTCGCTTTCATCAATGGTATCGGGCGTGTCATTTGCCTGCTGGATCACTTCTTCTGGGAAGGCCATCGGCAAACCATGCTTATGGATGACAGAAAGGATATCCACGCCAGGGTCATTTTTATGACCAAGAATTTGGATAACTTCTCCTTCCGCACTTTTCCGGCCTTCAGGGAAGGTGGTTAATTTGACCACCACTTTATGCCCATCAACCGCCCCCATAGAAGCGGCTTTTGGGATAAAAATATCACTTGTAAACTTTTTATCGTCCGGAAGAACAAATCCGAAACTTTTGCTTTCCACGTAGGACCCAACCATTTGTTGGATGCCTCGTTCAAGAATGCGGATCACACTGCCTTCACGCCTGGTACCTGAGCTTTCGGAAGAAACACGTGCCAATACGGTGTCCCCGTGCATCGCATTATTCATTTCATTGGGCGGGATAAAAATATCATCCATGCCCGGTTCATCCGGAATAACAAAGGCAAAGCCTTTCGCATGCCCGGCTAATTTTCCGCGAATGAGGTTCATTTTTTGCGGCAAACCATAGCGATTGCTCCGTGTCCGGACAACCAGACCCTTTTCTTCCATTTGAACGAGAGCTTTAACAAATTCCTTAAAATCACTGGAATCCACAATACCAAAAGCCTGCTCAAGTTCTTGAACAGTCAGCGGTTTATACGCCTCATCCTTCATATATTGCAAAAGCCTGTCTATATGCTTTTGAATATTATCCTCCAAACTAATTCCTCCTTAAACATGCCAATCGAGTTTCTCTAAAAAGGCATATACATCCTCATGAAGCTGTTCACGTTCCTTATCAAGTGTAATCACATGACCTGATTCTTCATACCATTTGATTTCTTTCAAATCTGACTCTACCTCATTATAAATGATGTTAGCACTTTCGGTGTTGATCATATGGTCATGGCGAGCTTGAACGACAAAAATCGGTGCGTAAATCATGTCAACATGATCCCGTACTTCGGCAATTAATCCTTGTAATGCTTTTAACGTGTTCATTGGTGTTTTTTGAAACTCTGACATTTCTTTTTCGATTTGTTCCTCTGCTTTTCCTTCATATCGTTTAAATTCACGGGCATAGTCAAGCACCCCTCGGTACATCACTTCTTCGCTTTTTATATGCATGGGTGCACACATTGTCACAATACCCTTTATAGGAACAGTGTATCCCAATTTAAGGGAAAATACGCCACCAAGTGAAAGTCCGGCAACGGCGATTTCCTCATACCCTTTTTCTTTTAAAAATTCATACCCATTGATTACATCCTGCCACCAATCTTCTGGACCTGTATGAACAAGCTCTTCTGGCGGTACACCATGTCCTTTATAATGTGGTGCATGACATGTATAACCTTTTTTCTCTAAAAAACGGCCTAGCATCCGACAGTCGGATGAGTTCCCGGTAAATCCATGCAAAAGTAAGACTGCTCTTTTGCCAGCCTCAAATGTAAATGGTCTTGGTGAAGAAACTTTCATAATTCAATCCCCTTTGTTTCGATATTTCTTTAATCTTGCATTAACGGGCAGTTAAAACTAACTACCCGGAAAATTTCACTTTATCTCATCTTAGTTTAAGCAATGTAGGGGTGAACATTCCAGAAAAAAGCCTTGTCATCAATAAATAAAAAACCTAGCCGAAAGCCAGGTTTTACACGTTCATCATTAGATTTTGAAGTATACAACTGCAATTGCGAGGAAAAAAAACAATACAGATAAAACAACGGTAATTCGATGAAGGATTAAATCAAGACCACGAGCTTTTTGTTTACCAAACAATTGCTCTGCTCCACCTGAAATGACACCGGACAATCCTGCGCTTTTTCCTGATTGAAGTAGTACAACGGCAATTAGTGCGATACTCACGATAACTAATAAGATAACGAATAATGTATGCATGAAGGTCACCTCCTGTTAAGACGTACATTTTACAGTATTATAAATTTACCACATAATCTTCCTTTTCACAATAGAAGTCATTGTGTCAGCTTTTAGGAGATTTTTTTATTGTGAAAAACTCTTATTCAAATGTTTATTAGTTCCATTGCTTAATGATTTCCTTCTCTCCTTGTTGGAGGGAGGGAGGGTTTTTTTCTAGTCAGAATTACATACTAATTAAAAGGGGTGAACATGATGCCAATGTTAAATGTGGATGGTGTAAGTATTTATTATCGGGTTATTGGGGAGGGTGTTCCGATCATTTTTATCCATCCTCCTTTAATTACCAGCACCATTTTTACCTACCAAGTTGCTGAATTATCTAAGCATTTTAAAATGATTACCTTTGATATTAGAGGGCATGGAAAGAGCCATTATTCGAACCAAGCTGTGACATATCCCCTGATTGCCGATGATATTCATCAGCTTTTGGATCATCTAGAAATTAAACAATCATACATTTGCGGATATTCAACTGGGGGATCAGTAGCTTTAGAATTTTTACTAAGATATCCTCAACAGGCTTTTGGGGGTATGATCATTAGTGGGATGTCTGAAATAACGGATTGGTATCAAAAATGTCGAATTTTCATAGGAAAAACCCTTTCAAAACCGAGCACCCTTCAATTACTTTCTTTCGCGATATCATTTGGGAATGCAAATAAAAAAGAAGTGTACCAACAATTACATAATGAAGCCCTAAAAGGCTATTCAAAAAATATTGAACAATATTATCAGTATAGCCTGGATTATAATTGTACGGATCAACTTCATAAGATTCACCATCCGATTTTACTGATTTACGGTGGTAAAGACAAAGCGTTTCATCGTTATGCCCGACTTTTACACGAAAAATTACCACGTAATGAATTCAAGATGCTAGAAAATGAGAAGCATCAAATTCCTACAAAAGCTTCTGTAGAATTAAACAAAGTAATCCTCCAGTTTATCAAAAATAGGTAACCCCCTAACTTAAGGGATTACCTATTGCTTCCAAAAATCGATTATACCTTTGAATTATTTTTTCGTAGAGGGGGTTCCATACCCGTTCTGTTTTCTTTACCATTAAGCTTATGAAGCTGCCTAAGAGGGCACTGCCTGCAATATCAGATGGATAGTGCTGCCCCATCCAAATGCGAGAAATGCCTGCTAAAAAGGATAAAACATACATGACTAAGCCCAGCATACGATGATAAAAATAGGCAAAAGTTGCAGCCGCAAATAAAAGTGTCGTATGTTTACTAGGAAAGGATGAATTCCTTTTTGATGGAACCGGCGGCAATAAATGAACGACATGGTTCAAAAAAGGTCGGCGCCTAAAGGTACATAATCTAATAAAAATATTAATAAGCATTGCTATCACGATGGAAATTCCTGTGTTTATCGTTAATTTTTTATAAAAATGATTACGAAACCACAACACGATAAATATCAGGATAAACAAATAACGAAGTTTCTGAGAAATAGTTATCATTATGCGATCTAATAAGCGGTAACGGCCAGAAAATTGGTTTATGGCCCGGAAAATCCTTTGATCCATTGAAATCTCCTTCCAAAACACATAAATTCATTGGTAGTTTCTCCATTTTAAAAATAATTATGTATTGCAGAGGTGAAAAAAGTTGACGATAAAATTTGATTTACATACACATCATGATCGCTGTTGCCATGCTCAAGGGCAAATAAAGGATTATATTGAGGCGGCCATCCAAAATGGTTTACAGGTAATTGGAATTGCTGATCATTCCCCGTATTTTAGCAGTGAAGAAGATCAGCTCAACCCCCATATTGCGATGGCAAAAAGTGAATTTCCTCATTATATTCAAGAGGTTTTGCAGCTAAAGGAAGCTTATGCCGAAAAAATCGATGTTTTACTTGGTGTAGAATCAGATTTTTTTCCAGAGAGTGTGGAAAAATACCGTTCCAATTTTGATCGTTATCCATTTGATTACATTATTGGATCTGTCCATGATGTCGATGGGGTAAGTATTTTTAAAAGAGGTCGCTGGGAAGGACTTTCGGAAGCGCAAAAAATGAAAACGAAAGAAACGTACTATTCTTTAATCAAACAATCCGCCCAAAGCGGAATGTTTCAAATCCTTGGCCATATTGATGCAATGAAAGGATTCTATCCAGAGTTTTCGACTATCCAAACGAAGGCTGTGGAACACACGTTAAAGGTGATTGGGGAACATGATATTGCCATCGAAGTGAACACATCCGGCAAAACAAAGGACGTGGGTGGCTGGTATCCATCCGATGAGATTTTGGAAATGGCTAAACACTACGGAGTGGCAGTTACCTTTGGTTCCGATGCCCATGATCCTCATCGGGTTGGGGATGAATTTGAATTGGTTCGCGCACGATTGAAGGAGATTGGGTTTAAGGAATGGGTTTATTTTAAAAAGAAAAAAAGAATTAATGTTTGTCTTTAATCAAGATATAAAATAAACTAACGCTCGTTCGCACTCCATGAACCTTTCATGCGACGCATTCGAGCGGATTTTCTTCTCGTTCGCGCTCCATGAACCTTTCATGCGACGCGTGTCGGCTTATTTTTCGAACTTTCCCGCTCTATGAACCCATAAAATCAAAAGGACCCTCTATGCATTCCGAGCATAGAGGGTCCCTTTTGTTCTTTAAAATTACTTACTCAAGTTATAGAAGGACTTAATTCCATTGTATCTTGAAGTTTCGCCCAATTGGTCTTCGATGCGAAGTAATTGGTTGTATTTTGCGACACGGTCGGTACGGGATGGTGCACCAGTTTTGATTTGGCCGGCATTAGTTGCAACCGCGATGTCAGCGATTGTGCTGTCTTCAGTTTCACCTGAACGGTGGGAAATAACAGCTGTATAGCCTGCACGCTTCGCCATTTCGATGGCATCAAATGTTTCAGTTAATGTACCGATTTGGTTTACTTTGATTAGAATGGAATTGGCAATCCCCTTTTCAATTCCTTCAGCAAGTTTCTTCGTATTTGTAACGAATAAGTCGTCGCCAACTAATTGAACTTTTTTACCAATGCGATCTGTTAAAAGCTTATGGCCTTCCCAGTCGTTTTCATCTAAACCGTCTTCGATTGAGATGATTGGGTATTTAGAAACAAGCTCTTCGTACCAGTCAACCATTTCAGCAGATGTTTTTACGAGGCCTTCGCCTTCAAGATGGTATTTGCCATCTTCTTTGCTGTAAAGCTCAGATGAAGCAACGTCCATTGCTAACATCACTTCTTCACCAGGCTTGTAGCCAGCTTTTTCGATTGCTTCTACGATTGTTTCAAGTGCTTCTTCATTTGATTTAAGGTTTGGAGCAAATCCGCCTTCATCCCCAACAGCTGTGTTTAAGCCTTTACTTTTAAGAACAGCTTTTAAGCTATGGAAAATTTCCGCACCCATACGTAATGCTTCTTTGAAATTTGGTGCGCCAACAGGCATGATCATGAATTCTTGAATGTCTACATTGTTATCAGCATGCTCTCCGCCGTTAACAATATTCATCATTGGAACTGGAAGCTGCTTAGAGTTAAATCCGCCTAAGTATTGATATAACGGTACATCTAAGTATTCTGCAGCTGCACGTGCTACTGCCATAGAAACACCAAGAATCGCATTAGCACCTAGTTTTCCTTTGTTTTCTGTGCCATCAAGCTCGATAAGCGCGTTATCAACACCAACTTGATCTAGAACACTATACTCTTCTCCTACTAAAAATGGAGCAATGACTTCATTTACATTTTCAACTGCTTTTAAAACACCTTTTCCAAGGTAGCGCTCTGAATCACCATCGCGAAGCTCAACAGCTTCATATTCACCAGTAGAAGCTCCACTTGGTACTAAAGCACGGCCAAAGGCACCTGATTCAGTAAAAACTTCAACTTCAACAGTTGGATTTCCGCGGGAATCTAACACTTCACGAGCATAAACATCAACAATAAATGGCATTTGTATCTCTCCTTAAAAAATATTCCGGCTGTAATTTTTCTCAATCAAAAAATAACACACCAGTAAAACTTTAGCAAAAATAAATTACTTGATGATCGATTTTCCAGTCATCTCAGCAGGTTGTTGAATATTAAGCAGACTTAGCATGGTTGGGGCTAAATCAGCAAGAATGCCGTCACGTAATTCTAGTCCGTGTTTCGTAACAATGACTGGAACTGGGTTTGTTGTATGGGCGGTCATCGGCTTACCTTCAAGAGTAATCACTTCATCAGAGTTCCCATGGTCCGCCGTAATAATAGCAGTACCGCCTTTTTCAATGATTAAATCGACTACTTTTCCTAAGCATTCATCAACGGCCTCAATCGCTTTGATGGTTGGTTCCAGCATTCCGGAATGTCCAACCATATCAGGGTTCGCATAGTTTAGAATGATCGCATCAAAATGATCTGCCTCAATTTCTTTCACAAGGGCATCTGTTACCTCATTTGCGCTCATTTCTGGTTTCAAATCATATGTAGCAACCTTTGGAGAATTAATGAGAATTCTTTCTTCACCAGGGAATTTTGCTTCGCGTCCGCCGCTCATGAAGAAAGTTACATGCGGATATTTTTCGGTTTCCGCAATTCGAAGCTGCTTTAAGTTATTTTGTGATAAAACCTCTCCAAGAGTATTATCCAAGTTTGTTGGTTTAAAAGCAACATAGCCATCAACCGTTTCACTAAAATGCGTTAAGCATACAAAGTAAAGATTTTTTGGTTGCTTCAGCCCACGGTCAAAGGAGCGGAAATCTTCATTTGTAAACGTATTAGAGATTTGGATCGCACGGTCAGGACGGAAGTTATAAAAAATAACTGCATCATTATCTTGAATCGTAGCAACCGGTGTTCCATCTTCTTTCGTCATAACAGATGGAAGGACGAATTCATCATGGATTCCGTGTTGGTAAGAGTCCTCGACCAATTCAATCGGGTCTGTGTAACTAGGACCTTCACCATAAACCATCGAACGATATGATTTTTCCACACGCTCCCAACGTTTATCACGATCCATGGAGTAGTAGCGGCCTGAAATGGTTGCAAACTCGCCAACACCAATTTCCTTCATTTTATCCAAAGTCTGCTGAATATAAGTTTTAGCTGTTTGCGGACCAACGTCACGGCCATCTAGGAAGGCATGAACATACACTTTTTCAATGCCTTCTTTTGCGGCAATTTTAAGCAAGGCAAACATATGGTCAATATGACTGTGAACGCCGCCATCAGAAAGCAATCCGAAAAGATGCAAGGCTGTTCCATGTGTCTTCACATGATCCATCGCACCAAGGAAAGTTTCATTTTTTTCAAATTCGCCTTCGCGAATAGCGATATTTACTCTTGTTAAGTTTTGATAAACAATTCGGCCACCGCCGATATTCATATGGCCTACTTCTGAATTTCCCATTTGCCCGTCTGGAAGACCTACTGCTTCTCCACTAGCTAATAAATGAGCATGGGGGTAGGTTTCCCAATAACGGTCAAAATTTGGCTTTTTAGCATGGGCAACTGCATTTCCTTTTGTCTCTTCTCTGCATCCAAAGCCATCTAAGATGATTAATGCAACTGGAGATTTACTCATACTTTAGAGCCTCTACTAACTGCACAAAGGATTGTGGCTCTAGGCTTGCGCCACCAACTAAAGCCCCATCAATATCAGACTGTGCCATATATTCCTTAATATTTCCTGGTTTCACACTGCCGCCATATTGGATGCGAACTGCATCTGCAATGTCTTGTGAAAATTGCTCCGCAACCACTTTACGAATATGGGCACATACTTCATTTGCGTCTTCTGCAGTCGAAGATTTTCCTGTTCCAATTGCCCAAATTGGTTCATACGCGATAACCGTTTGTTTTACTTGCTCATCTGTTAAACCAGCTAAAGCATTTTTGATTTGTGTTCCAACAAATTCATTTGTTTCTCCATTTTCGCGCTGGGTAAGTGTTTCCCCACAGCAAACGAATGGTGTTAAATGGTATTTAAATGCAGCATGTACCTTTTTGTTAACAGTTTCATCGGTTTCATTAAACATTTCACGACGTTCGGAATGTCCAATAATCACATATTGAACCCCTAAATCTTCGAGAGCTTTCGGGCTGATTTCACCAGTAAAAGCTCCGCTCTCTTCAAAATGCATGTTTTGGGCACCAATTTTTACATCCGTACCTTTTGTCGTTTCTACAAGGTTTTGTAAAAATAATGCAGGTGAACAAATGACCGTTTCAACATGGTCACGGCTTGAAACAAGACCTTTTACTTCTTCGGCAAAGCTTTTTGCTTCAGAAAGTGTTTTATGCATTTTCCAGTTTCCAGCAATAATTGGAGTACGCATACGGACACATCCTTTCTAATCTTTCTAGCCCTTATTTAGGGTCAAAAATCGCAAATTTTCTGCGAAAAATTCTTTTTTTGGGGAATCTACTTATTTATCCGCCAAAATTTTATCTTTATCCGTCAAACCTAAGGTTATATCCGTCAAAAATTGATTTTATCCGTCAAAACTAAGGACATATCCGTCTAAAATCTATTTTATCCGTCAAACGGTTATTTATCGTTTAAAGCCACTACGCCTGGAAGTGCTTTTCCTTCCATAAACTCTAGGGATGCACCGCCGCCAGTAGAAATATGGCTCATTTTATCAGCTAAGTGGAATTTTTCGACTGCTGCTGCTGAGTCACCGCCGCCAATCACGGAGTATGTATGTTCTGAAGCAGCAAGAGCCTCTGCAACTGCCTTTGTTCCAC
This sequence comes from Caryophanales bacterium, assembly GCA_035254805.1. Classification (GTDB taxonomy): domain Bacteria; phylum Bacillota; class Bacilli; order Bacillales; family Cytobacillaceae; genus JAUZPL01. Next base: position 12,258 of record DATFAH010000202.1, read on the forward strand.
CCGCAAATTTATCCATTTCGAATACACCCATTGGTCCATTCCAAATGACCAATTTAGATTTTTGAATCGCTTCACGGTAAAGCTCAGCTGTTTTTGGACCGATGTCAAGTGCTTGCCAATCAGCAGGAATTTCCTCAATGGATACTACATTTGTATTGGCATCTGCTGAAAATTCATCTGCAACAATTGCATCAACAGGCATATAGAAGTTTACGCCCTTTTCTTTTGCTTTTTCCATAAAGGATTTTGCAAGCTCAATTTTATCCTCTTCAAGAAGAGACTTACCGATTTCGTGGCCTTGTGCTTTTACAAAAGTATAAGCTAAGCCGCCGCCGATAATGAGGTTATCTACTTTTTCGAGAAGATTTTCGATAACACCAATTTTATCTTTTACCTTTGCGCCGCCAATGATCGCGGTAAATGGACGCTCTGGATTGGAAAGAGCCTTACCTAAAACATCCAGTTCTTTTTCCATTAAGAAGCCAGAAACAGCTGGAATATAGTGGGTAATCCCTTCTGTAGAAGCATGGGCACGGTGGGCAGTACCAAAGGCATCATTCACATAAACATCTGCAAGTTCAGCGAATGCTTTTGCAAGTTCTGGATCATTTTTCTCTTCACCAGGATAGAACCGAACATTCTCAAGGAGGAGTATATCGCCTGCATTCAACTCTTCAATTTGTGCTTTTACAGCATCACCATAGGCTTCATCTGCTTTTTGAACATCTTTTCCAATTAGTTCGCCAAGCTGTTTAGCGACAGCTGTTAAGCGCAATTCCTCTACTACTTTTCCTTTCGGACGTCCAAGATGGCTTGCTAAGATCACTTTAGCACCTTGGTCTCTCAAGTATTGAATCGTTGGAATGACAGCACGAATACGTGTATCATCCGTAATTTTCCCTTCCTGCATTGGGACGTTTAAATCAACCCGGCAGAAAACGCGTTTCCCTTTTAAATCGATATCTTTCAATGATTTTTTGTTCATGCGCAAAGGACCTCCTGATTATAAAATAAAAAGGGAAGGGGAATTTTCCCCGCTCCCCTTTTAAAAAATGCTTAAATCTTTTTCATTATAGACTTTTATTGGGCAAATATCCAATAGAATAAGCTCAAAATTAAAGTCCTTTTTGCGCAATGTAATCTACAAGATCAACAACACGGTTAGAATAGCCTACTTCATTATCATACCAAGACAATACTTTTACCATATTATCTTCTAAAACCATTGTAGATAATGCATCAATGGTGGATGAAGATGTGTTTCCATTGTAATCACCAGAAACAAGTGGAAGCTCGCTGTATGAAAGAATTCCTTTTAATGGTCCTTCTGCTGCTTCTTTTAATGCTTGATTCACTTCTTCAGCTGTAACATTCTTTTCTAATTCTGCAACAAGGTCTACCACTGATACGTTTGGAGTTGGAACACGCATCGCCATCCCATTTAATTTTCCTTTTAGTTCTGGTAAAACAAGCGAAACGGCTTTAGCAGCACCTGTTGATGTTGGAATCATGTTTTCCGCTGCAGCACGAGCACGTCGGTAGTCCTTATGTGGCAAATCAAGAATTTGCTGGTCATTTGTATAAGAGTGAACCGTTGTCATCATACCGCGTTTAATGCCAAATTTATCATTCAATACTTTTGCAAATGGTGCTAAACAGTTGGTTGTACATGATGCATTTGAAATGACATGGTGGTTTGTTGCATCATATTTATCTTCGTTCACACCCATTACGATTGTGATATCTTCGTTGGAAGCCGGAGCAGAAATAATAACTTTTTTCGCACCTGCTTCAAGGTGTTTGGCTGCCTCGTCACGTTTTGTGAAACGGCCAGTTGATTCAACAACTACTTCCACCCCAAGATCTCCCCAGCCAAGTTTTGCTGGATCACGTTCAGCGATAACTTTTACTTTTTTACCGCCTACCACTAAATATTCGCCTTCAACAGTTACGTCTTCAGCAAGCGTACCGTGCACAGAATCATATTTTAAAAGATGTGCAAGCATTTTTGCGTCTGTTAAATCATTAATAGCGACAATTTCCATATTTGAATTATTTAAAGCTGCACGAAGCACATTACGTCCAATCCGTCCAAATCCATTTATACCAACTTTAACTGCCATGAGAAATTCCTCCTTTGTTTTGGTGAAGCAATATATTTTTCATATAGTTTAAGCTTTTAATAACATTTTCGCTGCCCCTTCATCCGTAATTAAGATCGTAGATGATGGTGCTTTTTTCATATATGCACGGATGGCTTTTGCCTTTGATGCTCCCCCTGCAACCGCAATGATCGTTGGAATGCGGGCTAGGTCATTAAGCTGAAGGCCGATCGTTAAAACTTTGTGAACGATGTTGCCATCTTCATCGAAATAGTAGCCAAAAGCTTCTCCAACCGCTTTTCCAGAATGAATCTTTTCCATATCTTCAGAGGTTGTTTTTCTTCGTTCAGCCATTGTGATGGCGTCCCCTATTCCATGTAAAACGATGTTTGCTGAGCGAATTAGGCCTAACACTTCATGAATAGCTGGCTCTTTAATAAGGGATTCATAACTATCCATGCTAACTTGGTCTGGAACGTAGAAAACTCTATGCTCTGCATTCATATTTGATGCCATAATGGAGCAAATGGTATTTGCCTGATTTTGCACAACCTCTCCTATACCGCCACGGGCAGGTACGAAAAGAAGTTCCTTATCATTACTTTCAGGGGTTAGACGCTCTGCTACTGCGGCCATCGTCGAACCGCCAGTCACTGCGATGATATTTTTCCCGCCTAGAAGTTTTTTCATGCGGATCGCACTTGCTTTGCCGAGCTCGCTTTTCACCATTAGTGTTTTTTCACTATCACCAGGAACAATCACAACTCTCTGAATGCCAAGACGATGCTTTAGCTCCATCTCCATTACATCTATACCTTTGATCTCCCGCATCATGCCTTCAAGGTCTTCCAGCAGATTCTTTCCTTCCATAGTCAAACTCATCCCAATATTATTACTGGTAATTAAGTTTTGCTCCTTGAGGAAATCAACTTCACTTCGAAGAATCCTTTCCGTAATGCCAAGAGTAACCGAAAGGCTTCTTCTGCCTACTGGCTGCATGAATCCTATATTTCTAAGGATTGAATACCTTTTTTGCATAACTTGAAGGAGATCGGGTAATAATTTTCTTTGGATATCAATGAATGAATGCATATTTAGCTCCTCCACATTTTGAATGGACTTGAAATGTCCCGCATAGACGCATTATGTCCCACTATAACCAAAAAAATTTCACCCCTGTTACAAATTCATTTTAACAGGAGTGAAAACCAATTTCAACTCAAAATGCCTCAACTTTTTTTTGTAAACGGTTACTGATTTCGAATGGATCAATTCTTCCAAATCCTGCTTCTTCACCATCGATCAATACAACAGGGATCATTAGTCCATACCGTTCTGTTAATTCATCACTTTGATCAATATCAACCTCTTTTAAAATAAAATTCCAACTTTTTTTTAGTTCTAATAAATCTTTTTTAGCGTCCTCGCAAAGGTGGCAGCCCCCACGGGTATAAAAAGTAACTATTGTTTTTGACATCTATGTTCTCCTTAATGAAATCTTTTTCTTTTTGAAGAGGATGGGATTCCCAGCTGATCTCGATACTTGGCAACCGTTCTTCGTGAAATGACCATTCCTTGTTTATTTTTCAGATGATGGACAATTTCCTGATCTGAATAAGGGTTAAGCTTATTTTCTTGCTTGATCATTTCAGATATAGCATTTTTCACTTGGGACGAAGAAGTACTTTCCTCAGAGACCGTTTGAATCATACTTGAGAAAAAGGTTTTAAGCGCATAAGTCCCTACAGGTGTTTGTACATATTTTTCACGAACAGCCCTGCTTATCGTTGATTCATGGACATTCAGTTCCTGCGCAATTTCCTTCATTGTCATTGGCTTTAAAAAATGAGGCCCTTTTCGGAAGAAATCTGGCTGCATTTCAATAATTTTTGTAATCACTTTCATGAGTGTTTCTTTTCTTTGTTCAATACTTTTAACAATCCATTGATAATCCTGGAATTTGTCATTCAAAAATTGACAAACCTGATGATCCCCATTCGTTGAGAACTTTTTATAATATTTTTCGTTAAAAATTACCTTTGGGATTAGATCATTATACAACCGAACCGATAAGCCAGTGTCTGTTGATTCAATGATGGCATCAGGATAAATATACGACGTAGGAGCAACTGAAAATCCGGCACATGGTTTTGGGTTTAGCAGTTTCACCCGGTCAAAGACATCTTGAATTTCTTTTAATGAAATATCTAGCTCTTTCGAAATCATTTTCCACTTTCGCTCTACAAATGGAGCGAAATGATTCTTCATAATTGTTAATGCCCGCTCATTTTTCGGATGATCACGCTGCAATTGCAGGATTAAACATTCTTGAAGGTTCCTCGCACCAATTCCCGCTGGCTCTAGTGTTTGAATGATCGTTAACGCTTCCTCGATTTGGTCTAATGGAATGTTATTCTTTTTGGCTAATTCATGCAAATCCTCAGTCATGTAACCGCTTTCATCTATGTTTTGAATAATCTCCCGAATGACTTTTATTTGGTCGATTGAAATATTTTTAATATTTAATTGTGAAAGAATATAATCTTCAAAGCAAAAGGACTTATCCGCAATTTGCTCAATCCAGTCCATCTT
>DATFAH010000203.1:0-10189 GCA_035254805.1 Caryophanales bacterium
TGATTCCCCAAGATCAGTTTCATTAAATGTCAGCCGCTCACGAATTTCAACAGGGGCAGTTTTATAGTTAAGGCCGATCATTAAAATATGCATTGTTTAGGACACCCCCAAAAATAATAACACTAATAACTAGTCTGATTATATCATGAGATATTCAAGCTTAGCCCGAAAAATGTGAACAGAAAACGAAAGTATATGCTATTATAGAAAAGCGGAAGCACCTTCTAAACAAGCAGAGCTTGTTCCTGCGAAGCCAATTCTCTTAGAAGCTTCCCTTAGTGATCAGCCCCGACAGCTGCTTGCGGATCGAAGCGACCTCCGAGGGGCTAGGTGCTGGAGCTAGACAATTAGCAAAGATAAAATACGATTATTACAATACAAAATTCGACAATTATTCCTTATAGAACATTACCAAAAAATCGCATTTTATTCAAGTGAGCCTTTCTGGAAGTGGTGTTTCATGAAAAATCAAAAAATATTCCCAGGGATTATCCTTATTGGTTTTGGTGCCTACTTTTTTATGCAGCAATCAGGCATTACTGTTTTTGAAAAATTTTACACATGGCCGACATTACTTATCATCATCGGGCTTGCCTTTTTAGGTCAAGCATACATAGGAAAAGATTATGAATCGATTCTGCCTGGTGTGATCCTGCTTGGCTTCGGTGTTCACTTTCATGTTGTCGGCCATTTATCTTTTTGGCCCGATCAAATTGGAACGTTTATTTTGATCATTGCCATAGGCTTTTATCTGCGTTATCAAAAAACGCATAATGGATTATTCCAAGCTATCCTATTTCTGAGTTTGGCTTTACTATCGTTATTTTATAGTAAAATTGCTTCTTATCTAGGGTTACTAGAGAATAGCGTTTCGATCGCCTGGAAATTTTGGCCGATCATTTTAGTGGTTATTGGGATTTATTTCCTCTTTATAAAGAAAAAATAACGCCTGGCTTTTTTAAGCCAAGCGTTATTTTTACATTAATTTTTCAATTATTTTCCATGCATGATCTTTTCCTTCCCCTGTCTCTGAGGAAAAAAGAATAATATGATCATTTTTTTCTAAGTCCAAAGTCTCTCTCGTTACTTTTAAATGCTTTTGCCATTTTCCTTTTGGAATTTTATCCGCTTTCGTCGCGATAACGATACAAGGAATTTCATAATGCTTTAAAAAATTATACATCATTGCATCATCTTCTGTTGGCGGATGGCGTAAATCAACAATTAAAACAACTGCTTTTAATTGCTCCCTTGTCGTAAAATAGGTTTCAATCATTTTTCCCCATGCTTCTCGTTCCTTTTTAGAAACCTTCGCATAACCATAGCCGGGAACATCCACAAAATGCAAAATCTCGTTAATAAGGTAAAAATTCAATGTTTGCGTTTTGCCTGGTTTTGATGAGATTCTAGCTAAGCCTTTTCGATTTAGCATTTTATTGATAAAAGAAGATTTTCCGACATTTGATCTGCCGGCAAGTGCAAATTCTGGAATATCCGTTTCAGGATACTGATCAGGTTTTACTGCACTAATGACTATTTCTGAACTTGTTACTTTCATTCCACTCCTCCATCTTTGAGAGCGTGTTTCAAAACATCATCTACATGAGAAACTAACACAAATTTTATTTCATTCCTTACACTTTCTGGGATATCATCGATATCTTTTTCGTTATCTTTCGGGATGATCACCTTCGTGAGTCCTGCTCGATGGGCACTCAAGGTTTTCTCTTTCAAACCACCGATTGGAAGAACCCTTCCTCTTAATGTAACTTCACCGGTCATTCCTACCTCTTTACGGATCGGCTTGCCAGATAACGCAGAAACAAGGGCAGTTACGATCGTAATTCCGGCAGAAGGTCCATCTTTTGGAACAGCACCTTCTGGAACATGAATATGGATATCATATTTTTCATGGAAATTTTCTTCGATGTCAAGCTCCTTAGCTTTTGAACGAATATAGCTGAATGCAGCTTGTGCGGATTCCTTCATGACATCCCCAAGTTTTCCAGTTAAAATTAGCTTGCCTCTACCAGGAGAGAGCGAAACTTCTATTTGCAGTGTGTCCCCGCCGACAGTCGTGTAGGCAAGGCCTGTTGCGACCCCAACTTGATCTTCTAATTCTGCTTGTCCATAGCGGACTTTTGGTTTTCCTAAAAACTCTTCCAGATTTTTTTCGGTAATAATGACGCGTTTTTTCTCACCTGAAACAATGATTTTAGCTGTCTTTCGGCAAATTGTCGCCATTTGGCGCTCCATGCCCCTGACACCTGCTTCACGTGTATAGTAACGAACAATCTTAAGTATGGCATCATCACGGACTTGGAGAATACCCTTTGATAGACCATGCTCTTTAATTTGTTTTGGAAGCAAGTGATCTCTTGTGATATGGACCTTTTCCATTTCGGTATATCCAGCAATTGTAATGATTTCCATCCGATCCAATAACGGACCTGGCACGGTGGAAAGATTATTTGCTGTTGCGATAAACATGACCTTTGATAGGTCATAAGCTTCTTCAATATAATGATCACTAAAGTTATGGTTCTGTTCAGGATCAAGAACTTCTAGCATTGCTGAAGATGGGTCTCCCCTAAAGTCGTTTGACATTTTATCAATTTCATCCAATAAGAACACCGGGTTAATCGTTCCAGCCTTTTTCATTCCTTGAATAATTCGACCTGGCATGGCTCCAACATATGTTCTTCTATGGCCGCGAATTTCCGATTCATCCCGGACCCCGCCAAGTGAGACTCGAACAAAATTTCGGTTTAATGATGTTGCAATGGAACGGGCAAGACTTGTTTTACCTACTCCCGGAGGTCCTGCCAAACAAAGGATCGGGCCTTTTAAGGAGCTTGTCAGCTTTTGCACAGCCAAATATTCTAAGACACGTTCTTTCACCTTTTCAAGGCCATAGTGTTCTTTATTTAAAATTTTCTCCGCGCGGTGGATATCTATATCATCTTTTGTTTTTTTGAACCATGGCAAGGATAAGAGCCACTCAATATAATTCCGAATCACTGCACTTTCTGCTGAACTAGATGGAATTTTTTCATAGCGGTCTAATTCTTTAAACGCCGTCTGCTTCACATGCTCTGGCATACCGGCATTTTCAATTTTTTCACTAAGTTCCGCAATTTCTCCTGTTTTGCCTTCTTTATCGCCTAATTCTTTCTGAATGGCTTTCATTTGTTCTCGTAAATAGTATTCTTTTTGCGTTCTTTCCATCGAACGTTTCACACGTTGTCCGATTTTCTTTTCAAGATTAAGGACTTCTTTTTCATTATGAATAATATCAATGACTCGATTCATTCTATCCTTAACATCAATCGTTTCAAGAATTTCTTGTTTTTCCTTTTGTTTTAAAGGTAAATGGGAAGAGATAATATCAGCCATTCTGCCTGGTTCTTCAATATCTGTTACTGATGCATATGTTTCAGCTGAAATCTTTTTAGATAATTTTATGTATTGCTCAAAATATTCAAGCATCGTTCGCATTAAGGCTTCATCTTCTACATCTTTCGTTACTCTATCTTCAAATGTTTCTATACTTACTGAATAGAAATGATCTTCTTCTTGGAAACATACAATTTTTGCTCTTTTTAATCCCTCTACCAATACTCTGATCGTTCCATTTGGTAATTTGAGCATTTGCTTGACCTTGGTTAATGCTCCCATTTCATATAAATCGTCTTCTGACGGCTCATCAATGGACATATCTTTTTGTGTTGTTAAAAAGATCATATGGTCATCGACCATCGCTTTTTCTAGGGCCTGTACCGATTTTTCACGTCCAACATCCAAATGCAGCACCATTGTCGGATAAACTAGTAACCCTCGAAGCGGCAAAAGCGGTACAGTTAATTCTTGCTTTTCTACCAAAATCTTGCACCTCCAAATAAAAATCATATGTTCCGATTGATTTCACTGCTTACACAGGGATATTCTTTGTACATTCTATCTTATTTGTAAGAAAGTGTCTAATGTTAGATAGCTACACAACTTTATTATAATCCTTACTTTTCCCCAAATAGAATGAATAAACACTTTGGTTTGCTAAAGAACAAACCAAAGTGTTGTTTTTAGATTGTTTCTTTTTTTGAAAGCTCAATCGAAGCGGGAATGGCATTCTTTTGTAAATAATTTTTTAGGAACACCAATTCGAAAACCTCATTCAGATATGCAACTGGAACAATCGATATTCCATCGATTTCATTCAACATAGTTTGCATATTTTCTTCAGGGATGATCACGATTCTTGCCCCTGCTTTTTTTGCTGCTTTTACTTTTGGATATACTCCACCGATTGGTTTTACATTTCCGTGGATACTAATTTCACCTGTCATAGCGACTTTGTTATCAATCGGAATTTTGTAAATAGCGGAGTAAATTCCTGTTGCCATTGCAATTCCGGCGGATGGTCCATCAATCGGAACCCCTCCAGGGAAATTAACATGAATATCGTATTCGTCAGCAGGAACACCCATTGACCTGAGGACAGTAATTACATTTTCAATTGAACCTCGTGCCATACTTTTTCTTCTTATAGATTTACCTTGTGTCCCAATACTTTCCTCATCCACAATTCCCGTAATATTGATGGAACCCTTTTCTTTTACTGGAATAGCCGTAACTTCAATTTCTAGCAATGCTCCAGAATTAGGTCCGTAAACAGCCAATCCATTGACAAGACCAATTGATGAAGAATCATTTATTTTTTTCTCCATTCTTGGTGTCATTTGGCTAGAATGAATCACCCATTCAATATCCTCATCTTTGATGAAAGTACGATCCTCAGTAATCGCGAGTCCTGCAGCAATTTGAATAATATTAACAGCCTCACGACCATTTCTGGCGTAATTTGATAATGTATGTAAGCCCGATTCATTAATCATGAGATTCACTTTTGCGGCTGCTTTTTTGGCTATATCAAATATTTCCTCTTCCGTCAATTCTCTAAAAAAAACTTCCATACAGCGTGAACGGATGGCTGGTGGAATTTCATTTGGTGTTCTAGTCGTTGCACCAATTAGACGAAAATCAGCTGGAAGGCCATTTTTAAAAATATCGTGGATATGGGTTGGAATTTGGGTATTTCCTTCATGGTAATAGGCACTTTCGAGAAATACTTTCCTATCCTCTAACACTTTTAATAGCTTATTCATTTGGATCGGGTGTAATTCACCGATCTCATCGATAAAAAGTACTCCCCCATGAGCGTTCGTAACAGCCCCTTGTTTTGGCTGTGGGATTCCTGCTTGACCCATCGCACCTGCACCTTGATAAATCGGATCATGGACAGACCCTATTAGGGGATCTGCAATTCCCCGCTCATCAAATCTAGCCGTTGTTGCATCCAGTTCTATAAAAACAGATGAATATGTAAAAGGAGATTTTATATTTTTTTTTGCTTCTTCTAGGACGAGGCGAGCTGCCGCTGTTTTTCCTATTCCTGGAGGTCCATAAATAATGACATGCTGTGGATTTGGTCCGCATAAGGCTGCTTTTAATGATTTAATTCCGTCCTCTTGCCCGACAATATCTTTAAAGCTTGTTGGCCGAACCTTCTCTGATAATGGCTCTGTTAATGAGATCGATCTCATTTTCTGAAGCTGTTCCATTTCTTTCCTTGATTCACGATCAATCGATACCTTTTGTGTCCGCTGACTTCTGAGTAAATTCCAAAAATAAAGCCCAATAATAATTCCAAAGAAAAGCTGTATAACTAAAGCAATTCCCGTCCAACTCATTCGATTCCCTCCTGCAACAATTATCACGTAGATAGCTAATAGTATTTCCTTTGCAAGTATGGAATAAACAAGAAAAACAGGAAAAGTATAAGCACCTTGATAGCTCCGAAGCGACCTCTAAAGGGGCTAGGCGCTGGAACTAGACACAAAACAGACCTGGCAAAATTGCCAGGTCCTCACATTTTATGCAGATGTCTTCGTTTCTTCTTCGACAGTCCCATCTTCTAAAACTAATTTCGGAATACTGTTTTCTATAACAGTATCCTTTGTGATAATGCATTTTGAAATATCATCGCGTGAAGGAAGATCAAACATTACGTCAAGCATAATTCCTTCAATGATGGAACGCAATCCACGTGCACCAGTCTTACGTTCAATTGCCTTTTTGGCAATTTCATTTAATGCATCCACTTCAAATTCTAACTCCACATCATCAAGCTCAAGCATTTTTTGATATTGCTTTACAAGGGCATTTTTTGGTTTTGTCAAAATTTCAATCAATGCATCCTCATCAAGCTGTTCAAGGCTAGCAATAACTGGGAGACGTCCGATAAATTCAGGAATTAACCCAAATCTTAATAAATCTTCAGGCAAAACTTTTGAAAGAAGTTCTTTTTGACTAATTTCCTGCTGCTTGATGTCAGCTCCAAAACCAATTACTTTTTGTCCTAAACGGCGTTTAATAATTGGTTCGATCCCATCAAATGCTCCACCGCAAATAAACAAGATATTGGTTGTGTCAATTTGAATAAATTCTTGATGTGGATGCTTACGTCCACCTTGTGGAGGAACACTTGCAACTGTTCCTTCCAGGATTTTTAATAATGCTTGCTGTACACCCTCACCAGATACATCTCTTGTAATCGAAGGATTTTCCGATTTTCGAGCAATTTTATCAATTTCATCAATATAAATGATCCCTTTTTCTGCTTTTTCCACATCATAATCGGCTGATTGGATTAATTTAAGAAGAATATTCTCTACATCTTCTCCAACATAGCCAGCTTCTGTAAGTGATGTAGCATCGGCAATCGCAAATGGAACGTTAAGAATACGAGCAAGCGTTTGGGCAAGCAATGTTTTACCACTACCTGTTGGTCCGATCATACAAATATTGCTTTTCGATAGCTCGACATCATCAATTTTACTATTTGAATTAATTCGCTTATAGTGATTGTACACTGCAACAGATAGAGATTTTTTAGCTTGCTCCTGGCCAATTACATACTCATCTAAAATCTCACGAATTTCTTTAGGTTTTGGCACATCTTTAAATTCTACTTCCTCTTCAGTGCCAAGTTCTTCTTCTACAATCTCTGTACAAAGTTCGATACATTCGTCACATATATAAACACCCGGTCCAGCAACTAATTTTCGAACTTGATCCTGTGTTTTACCACAGAAGGAGCATTTTAGTTGTCCTTTTTCGTCATTAAATTTAAACATTTTTTCACCCCTTGAAAACATCTGTACTATATTAAAAATTTGCAAATAGCAGAGCCTTTAAACAAGTAAATTTGGCATTATGTATTGCATTGTAACACATTTAAACTACAGACTGGAAATAAAAGCTCTTTTTTAAAGATGTTTCCTTTCCATAATTACGATATTTGCATCACCAAAAAGATTATGTACTCATTAAGCTTAACCACTAATGAATAAATTAAGTCGCTGTCATAATTAATTTAAAAAATTCTCTATGTATAAGTTTTTTCCAGCCTTACATCTATTATAATATGTAATTCCATTATTGTATAAAACAAGGCACGATAAAATCGCGCCTTGTTACGGGAACTTTGTTAATTGTCAAAATTATTTCTTATTTTCAATTAAGAAGTCAACAGCTTTTTTAAGTTTAAGATCTGATTTAATACCGTTTAGGCTTCCAAGTGCATTTTCGATTGCTTCAACTGTCATTTTGTACATCTCAGCCATTTTTTCTAACTCGCAACTTACGTCTTCATCCGTAACTTCAAGGCTTTCAGCTTTGACAATTGCTTCTAAAGTTAAATTCACACGTACGCGGTTTTCAGCTTCTTCCTGCATTTGCGCGCGGAGTGCCTTTTCATCTTGACCTGAGAATTGGAAATATAGCTCCATGTTCATACCTTGCGTTTGCAAGCGTTGTTCAAACTCTTGCATCATAAGGTTGATTTCAGTATCAACCATAACAGAAGGAATTTCAACCTCAGCATTCGCAGCAGCTTTTTCTACAAGGGAATTTTGTAAGTGGTGTTCAGCTTCATGTTTTTTGCTGTTTTCTAAGCGTGTCTTAATTTTTTCTTTTAATGCATCTAATGTTTCAACTTCATCATCAACATCTTTAGCAAACTCATCATCTAAAGCAGGAAATTCTTTTGCTTTAATTTCGTGAACAGTTGTTTTGAATACAGCTGGCTTACCAGCAAGTTCAGCTGCATGATATTCTTCAGGGAATGTTACTTCTACATCTTTTGACTCACCAGCAGCAGTTCCAATTAATTGCTCTTCAAAACCAGGAATGAATGAACCTGAACCTAATTCTAAGGAATAGTTTTCACCTTTTCCGCCTTCGAAAGCTTCACCATTAACGAAACCTTCAAAATCGATTACAACAGTGTCACCATTTTCAGCTTTGCCTTCTTCTTTTACAACAAGTTCTGCTTGGCGGCTTTGAAGAGTTGCTAATTCGTTATTAACATCTTCTTCTGTTACTGATGTATCCATTTCTTCAACTTCTAAACCTTTATATTCGCCAAGTTTTACCTCTGGCTTCACTTCTACAGTAGCTTTGAAGATTAGGATTTTACCTTTTTCCATTTGTTCAATATCAATTTCTGGATGATCAATTGGATCAATGCCTGTTTCGTCAATTGCCGCTGCGTATGCATCTGGAAGCAGGATATCTAAAGCATTTTGGTATAGAGACTCTACTCCAAAACGTTTTTCGAACATTCCACGAGGCATTTTACCTTTACGGAATCCAGGTACATTTACTTGTTTCACGACTTTTTGGAATGCAGCATCTAAACCTTCGCTTACTTTTTCAACACTTACTTCAATTGTAAGCACACCTTTGTTACCTTCCAGTTTTTCCCATTTTACAGTCATTCTGTTTTCCCTCCAACAATCTATTATCATTTCATTTGTAATGAATTTGTGTGAATATGTCACGTCCAACATATCCATTTTGCGGTAAATGATTTTATTTACACAGATGCAACCCCTACATTATAACATACGTTCTTTTTCTTTCAACATCCATGCCTAAATAATAGGGTAAGAAATTTCTTCAATTTGTTGTATTAGTTTAAGCGCTTGAGTCATTTCTTCCTCTAAGGCACGGTATTCCAATAAGAAATCGGACACATTAGGTTCAGATCCGTAGTACTCAAGAACAATCATATGAAATGCAGCCGCCCAGGCATTTATTTGAATTGTCTCAAATGTAAAAGGATAGGATAGAAAGTAATGGCGCTCCACCAAGCTTTTAACATTCTCAAAAAGGACAGGGTCGCTATTCTCTAACCTTTCTTTTATTTGTTCCATTATTTCTATCATTTCAGATTGTGCTCCTAAATCTGGCAATTGAATTGGGATAAACACTTTATGTAGTTTGAATTTTCCCACAACCACTTCTTGATCATATTCTTGATCTTTTAATAAGTTTAATAGCATCGTTTTTAAAAATGGATGACCTAAAGGATCCTGTAAATATTTTTTGATTTCATCTATATATGGACGAATATTTTTATCAGCAAGTGAGGTAATCAATAGCATTTGCTCTTTTGGATCATGTATAGTGTGAAGATTTAGTGTTACTAATTCACTTTCAGTTTGCTGATGAGTGGGTTCATCTTCTTGAAATAGATGATTTTCTGCCATTCTCCTGCTAAATTGCAAAATCGTTAAAAAATGATCGTTTTTTTCTGGTGGAATTTCTCTTTCATCTAGTAGGGCCTCGATTGTAGAAACAATTTCTGTATATTCATGTAATTGGATTAGAATGGTTAAATATAAATCCACCATCTGAAAGTAATCGCCAATCCCTTTTAAAAGGAGCTCTTTTGCAAGGTCTTTTGCTTTTTTGAATGATGCTCCTTCAAAATATGCAAGGACAAGTCCCATTAGAATTTCGCCATTTTCCGGATCCAGATTTCTTGCATCCTCCAACAAGTTTATTGCCTCTTTATATCTTTTTTGTTGCAAGCTTTCTAAGCCTTTTTCAGTCAAACGTTTCTCCAAATCGGGAAAGAAAATTACATTTTCCTTATATTTCACTGGTTCCCGTTTTTTCATTTTATTTACCGTCCTAAATTATATTATTGAAAAATAGTTTAACATGGAAAAAAGGAAAAAACAAAAAAACTCATCCTTTTTAGATGAGTCCATCATTTTAGTATGTAGATAAAATGGTTAGGTAAATGGCGTCCCAGGAGGGATTCGAACCCCCGACACAC
>DATFAH010000204.1:0-5594 GCA_035254805.1 Caryophanales bacterium
ACCTAAATCCGTTTGCTGAAAATGCTCATGGATCTGTTTTAACGAAATATCCCATTGGAAAATTTCTGATATCCTTTTCATCGTGGCTGCTTTTTCATTTTGACCAATTACTTTAAAAATAGGCTCTTCCACCGTTCCGAATGCTGTAATTTCAACCACCTGTGGCGATTTTTTTATTAAAATGGGGACTTTTATTGATCGGTTTTGCAAATCTACTTGCTTTAGCGGGTCGATGGCATGCCGCTCAAGAACCCGATCAAAATGATATGGACCTTCGATTTGAATGGTTTCCTGCCACATGATCTCACCCTTCTTTCTACCGTACATTTTAGCATTTTTAAAGAAAAAAACCGAATTTCTGGTGAAATTCGGTCATTTATTCTTTGTTAAATCATCGAGGCTTTTAAATTTATAGCCTTGCTTTTTCAAATCTTTGATTACTTTTTCCAGTGCACCCGCATTGTCTTTTGATACAGTGTGTAAAAGCATGATTGCCCCTGGGTGTGCCTGTCTCATAATATTGTCGTAGGCGTATTGCCAGCCTTTTTGCTGATCGACATACCAATCGACATACGCAAGTGACCAGAATATATGGGTATAGCCTGCTTCCTTAGCCACTTTTAATGTCCGCTCACTAAAAATGCCTCGAGGAGGGCGTAAATACTTCATCTTTTTTTGTCCAGTTAATTCCTTTGTTTTATCTCGTACCGAATTCAACTCTTCATTGATAATATCTTCGTCACTATTTGTCGTTAAATTGGGATGGAACCACGAATGGTTGCCGACGATATGCCCTTCTTTCACCATCCGCTTAACCATGTCTGGTGCAGATTCTAAATAATGTCCGGTTACAAAAAATGTTGCTGGCACTTTCTCCTTTTTTAGCACATCAAGGATTTGCTCTGTATAGCCGTTTTCATAGCCATTATCAAAGGTCAGGTATAAGGTTTTTTTATTGGGATTTCCTTTATAATATGCTCCATAATTTTTGAGTAGCTGATCCATTTTCTCGCCTGCTTGTACCGATTGCTCATTTGTGCTTTTTTTGAATCCCCATTGGATTGGTGCGTTAGAGACGGCTGCAAAAGCTATTTTTGGCGTGAGTAAGATGATACATAGTATGATCCATAATTTTTTCATCCATGATCCCCCTTTTCTTGTTTTTCTTATTGTTTGTCTGATTGTGTGGAAACATGATTGGTAGAATTTTGATAATAAATTCTATCTTTTGTTTTTCCGGAAAAGGGTAAATCACATAAAGATAAGATATGTGTAGTTAATCTTGCATTGGGGATTTGAAGGAAATGTCTTAACTCTGAATGGGTAATAGAGGGTTTAATAATAAGAAAGAAATCTTGAATCGCTTGATAAAAAGCAGTTTTTGAAATATATTGACACGTTGGACATTCCCATCTCAATCCTCCCTTATATTCCATTGGTAGCGATAAACATCGTGGACACTGAACACCAGGTAAAATCTCTGACTTATTTGTCCCAAACATCTTTAAGACATTAAGTCTTTCAGGGGTATGATTTTGTAAAATTAATTTTCTTGTCTTTAAAATATTTCTTTTATCAAATAATTCCTTATTAAATATTTTTTCCATCGCCTCCATCTTTATGAGTAAATCCTCAGCTTTCCAAACTCTCTTCTCTGCCTCCTCATAACCTGGGCTAATTACCACTTTCGTTGATGGATTGGTAATAACAACATGATATTCAATTGGAATGATGGGAATTTGATAGCTTTCGAGAAATTTTTTGAGAAGATATTTATGTCGATACACTTGAGAAATGGGGTTTGGATATATTTTTTCGCCGTCATTTGTAATTTGAATAAGTTGCTTTTTTTCAAAAATTAAGGTTCCGGAATGGTTTTTTGAATCGAGAATTAACATGAGTTTAGGAGAAATAAGAAGGAAGTCAATTTGAAAGTATGCAGTGCCTGTAGAAAGGCGAATGTTATGAAAGATGCGGTAGTTTTTTTCAGGTAGTAAATTTAAAAAGTAGTTTAGATTTTTTTCTCCATAATATCCTGATCTTAAAATTCTTGCTTTGTCTTCAGCTAGTGGTCTTTTAACATGATCCTTTTGGATTCTTCTTAAAAATGCTTCGATTTGTTGCAAGGGAATGGGAATAGTCAGTTCTTTTTCAAACAAATAAACGCCTCCTTTTTATTATTTAAGATGAATTTCTACAATTTTCTCCTAATTCCTGCTAATTTTATTGGGAATCCTAAAATTTTTTCTTTGTGGGACTGGAACTTTTTTATAACGGGAGGTTTTTTCTACATAACTTACTATGTTTTCTACATGAAACTAAACCTTTTCTACACAGAATTCAGTTAATTCTACATGGAACTAACACTTTTCTACATGACAATTTTTCTACACAACTAACTGAATTACACACAGAACAAAAAAAACAGGCACCCCACCACACCCCGGGGTACCTGCTCCAAAACTAGTCTAATTAATAAACTTTCTCTTTAAACTTCGCTAATTTTTCCAATGATGATTTATCGACATCAGCATGCAGGCTGTTTCCGTGTGAGTCCATCGTAACAACGGCTGTGAAGCCTTCTACTTTAAAATGCCACATCGCTTCTGGAATACCGAATTCCATGAGATCGACACCTTCGACGGCTTTGATACAGTTGGCATAATATTGGGCCGCGCCGCCAATTGCGTTCAAATATACACCACCATGTTCTTCCAATGCCGACAGTGTTTTTGGACCCATGCCGCCTTTTCCGATAACAGCACGGATTCCGAATTTTTTCATCACATCGCCTTGATATGGCTCCTCACGAATACTTGTGGTTGGGCCAGCGGCTTTTACATGCCAAACGCCTTCATCATCTTTTAGCATAACCGGTCCGCAATGGTAAATCACTTGACCGTTTAAATCAACTGGTGCATCGTGTTCTGACAAATGCTTATGGATTGCATCACGGCCAGTGTACATTCTTCCATTGATTTGAACAACGTCCCCAACCTTCAAACTACGAATTTGCTCTTCAGTGATAGGTGCCTCCAAGGTAATAACCTTTTGATCAGCAGCTTCCTCTTCTCCGTCTTGCTTAAAATCGATAAACTCTCCATCTTGGTACTTCCAGTCTGTAATTTCGCCAGTTTCAGCACCAACTGAAATACCAGCACGGCGGAATGCCCAGCAGTTATATGCAACGGAAACAAAGAAACTTGCAGGGATTCGGTTCATTGCACCAATTTTACAGCCTAAAAGGGTGGTTTCACCGCCGAAACCCATTGTGCCAATTCCTAATTCATTGGCAGTTTCCATAATATATTCTTCAAGTTTACGAAGGTCTTCGTTTGGATTCGTATCATCTAAGGAACGGAATAATTGTTCTTTTGCAACATCGTAGCTAGAAGAACGGTCACCGCCGATACCGACTCCAACGAAGCCAGCACTGCAGCCTTGGCCTTGTGCTTGATAGACAGCATGAAGAATGCATTTGCGGATTCCATCTAAATCACGACCTGCACGGCCTAGCCCTTCAAGCTCACAAGGTACGCTGTATTGAATGCTCTTATTTTCACTGCCGCCGCCTTTTAAAATTAATTTTACTTCAATATAATCTTTTTCCCATTGATCAAATTTGATAACTGGTGTGCCCTCGCCAACATTGTCCCCTGTGTTTTCACCTGTTAAGGAATCCACAGAGTTCGGGCGCAATTTGCCGTTTTTAGTAGCAAGTGCAACCGCATTGCGAATGGCTCCTTTTAATTCCATTTGGTTTACCCCAACTGGAGTTTTTATTTTGAAAGTTGGTAATCCTGTATCTTGGCAAATCGGTGATTTTAAATCATCTGCCATTTGAATATTTGTGGCAATCGTGGCTAAACTCATTGCTGCCGTTGTGCCTGCAAATTCTCTTTCCTTTGCTGATTTAATCGCACGTCGAACATCTTTTGGCAAATTTGTCGATGTTTCTAATACGAGCTGATACATACTCTCTTCAAATTTCACTAAATCCATTTTTCATTCCCCTTCCCTTTTCTCCCCATTGTTTGATTCGAAATGAAATGTGCGTATGTACTTCTTCGCCCTCATCAAACAAAGAAATTCTTTTTCAATTTTACAAATATTCTCGATTACCATTATACCCCTCCTCATTGAGGAATAAAAGATGAAGTAGGAAACGGTTTCATAAAATTCATAAGAGATGCGCAAGCGCCTTGGTCATCGACGTACAAACTGGAGGGGCTCAGGCTTGAGATAAAGGAAACGCAATGAGGCGATTACGAATTGATGTTGACTTATCGGAGGGAGGAGGCTCGAAGTTTGCTAGTCGATAGGCGCTGGAGCTGGAGCTGGACAGTTTTCTAAGTTCAAATTTTTATCTTTCTTATCTTTAAATAAAAGGAGCCTGCATAGCAGACTCTTTAGCTTTCACGATTTTTAAATTCCTTGCATTTTGTTTCTAGCTCATCAACCATGGCGATCATGCGGTCAATATCATCAAGATCCGTATCCTCTGGATCAATGGCATCTAACATATCAAGAAACATATTTAGGCGTTGCTTTAAAAAATCAACTTGTTTATTTTTATCATTAATAAGGCTACCCATTACTCATCGCTCCTTTCCACTACCGTTTTCATCCTACCGAAATCGGGCAAATTCTGCAATGCTTTTCCCCATAAAAAAACTCCTACTAAAAAACAGCAGGAGTTAAATTAACTTTTCACCTTGGACGTTCTGCTGCTAGGAAGCCGAAGGAAACATAATCCTGAACCGGGATCCAGGCACCGATGCCCTGTGAGGTAACATTTTTTATCACGATAAATTTCTTACTGCCTTTAAGCATTAAGTATACTTCACCATAAGTTACCTTACCTTTCTCATTAACAGCTGGGGCATAGGCATACAAGTAACCTAGACGATTAGGGGCAATGTTATAAACATGATCATTTTTTGTCCCACCGCCAATTATCGTTTCAAAGGCTAGCGGAAGTTTCGTTTTTTCCATTGCTTTTAACAGCATCATTTTTTTCACATCTTCTGAGTTTGCAATTTTGGCAGTCAAGCCGCCTCTAATAATCTTTTGTACCTCTTGGACATAATGAATCTGGTATGGGGCCTTTCCGCCTCGATTATCATAGTAGTTCGTATTAATTTTTTGATACTCCCAATTAGGTGAGGTTTCAGTTGAGACATAATTTAACGGCCACTGGCCTAAATAAACGATCGCGCGATAACCAAGCGCAAATGGAGTGCTGTTGATACTAGATTCATTCAGCATTCTGATTAAATCAGGATTTTCAATTTTGACTCTTGAAGAATCAAGCAATTTTTTTGTAAGCTCGCTTGGTTGTAATAATGGCAAATCTTGTGTTGGGTTTGGATACGTATTTTCTTTCGTAATATTGCGAACTGAAGCTGGAACCCGATATTTCACTGGTTCATTTTTCACAGGCGCTTTATGGGCAAAACCTGATGGTAACAAAGAAAGCATTAAAAGCAATGTTAGTATAATGGAAGAAAACTTTTTCAAATGTGTAAACTCCTTTCACTTTCGTATGTCTATAGTTTTTTCGGAGTTCACAAATATTATCCACTTCCATTTTC
>DATFAH010000205.1:0-4453 GCA_035254805.1 Caryophanales bacterium
ATTTCGAATAAAAAAACCCAGTTTCGAATAAAAAGCGCTGACTTCGAATAAAAAAACCCAGTTTCGAATAAAAAACGCTGATTTCGAATAAAAAAACCCAGTTTCGAATAAAAAGCGCTGATTTCGAATAAAAAAGCCCAGTTTCGAATAAAAAACGCTAGTTTCGAATAAAAAAACCCAGTTTCGAATAAAAAAACCCAGTTTCGAATAAAAAACGCTGATTTCGAATAAAAAAGCCCAGTTTCGAATAAAAAGCGCTGATTTCGAATAAAAAAGCCCAGTTTCGAATAAAAAGCGTTGATTTCGAATAAAAAAGCACATGTTCGAATAAATAACGCTAGTTTCGTATAAATCGCGAAAAAGTCAGCTATGCAGAAAAGCTATAAATGAAGAAACATTCATTTATAGTTTTTCTTTTAACTCCAATATCCCTTTTATAATCGTTTTCCCGTCACTTTTTCCCTCTATTTGATAGTCATTGTCTAATTGAGAAATGGTAAGGGTTATTTGCCTCCCTATATAAACTGGTGACAAAAATGAAACCGAAAATTGATAAAAAATATCATGTGGTGTAAGAATCTCGTTTGCTAGAACGGTCCATGTTTTCGACAAGGTTAACATACCATGAGCGATTTTATTCGAGAATCCCTGTTTGTTTGCTTCATTTAGATCCAGATGGATAGGATTAAAATCACCTGATATTTCAGCGTATTGTTCGACATCTTGTTCAGTAATTGTAAAACGAATGATTTTCAAACTAGACCACCTGCCATTAAGTGGGAGATCCCCTCAAAACAGAGAATTCCATGTAATTCATATAAGCGGAGTGTTTGTTTAATAAAGGTATATTGCTTCCTTTGAAAATGGTCATCTATCGAAATATGACCGATATAGGGCTGATCAATGTACATGATTTGATGATTTACACACTCTTGTTTTCTTAGAATCACAGGATGGTTCATCTTCCAAGGTGTTTCCATTTCCTTATAAGCAATCATTGGCATCGTAGGTGGAAGGGGAATAGTTTGATATCCGTGGGATCTTGCCAATTCAATATTTTGATAGATTGGATTTTGATCTCCTATCAATTTTATAAATTGATGTACATTATCTTTATTAAATAAAATAGTAAAATCCTTCGTTTTCAAGTTAACACCTCAAATAGCATAGCAATTCCTATTCCGCCCCCACTTCCGATGGCTGCTAGAACATATTTACTATGTCGTTTTCTTTGTGCTTCATAAAATAACCTTGTTACCATGATGGCTCCTGAGGCGCCATATGGATGTCCCATCGTTAAAGCACCCCCAGCTACATTCAGCTTATTGAAAGGAATAGAAAGTTCTTGTGAACAAGCGACAATTTTAGAGGCAAAAGCTTCATTTATTTCGATATGATCAATATCTTCTATTGTCAACTGCTGCTTATTCAATAATTGTTGAATAGCTGGAACAGGCGCAATCCCAGGATAATTAGGATGTACACCACATACTTGACTGTCGACAAACCGCAAAACAGGCTGTAAACCATGCTGTTTAGCCATTTTTTCCTCCATTACAAGTACCGCACTGGCACCATCATTAATGCCACAGCTATTTGCGGCAGTAACAGTCCCATTTTCTTTTGAAAAAATAGGCTTTGCCCGCTTCAAAATGGCTTCCATATTTCTCTCTCTTTGAAATTCCTCATCCTTGTTTAAATGATTGAATGGAAGAATTTCTTGAGAGAATAGCCCTTGATGAAAAGCATTCCAACTGCGAATATAGCTAAGTCTCGTATATTCATCCTGCTGATCCTTCGTAATACGATATCTTTGTGCGACCAATTCGGCAGCAAGCCCCATATCTGGATCACCTATTTCTTCAGGTGAAAACCTTGCCCTTTTTTCAAAAGGGGAGGTACTCGCACTCTCAACACCACCGGCAATATAACAAATACCTGCACCACCTTGGATGAGGTAACAGGCTAATCGAATAGCTTCAAGGCCTGCACTGCATTGACGATCAAGTGTCAATCCTGGTATCGAAAGGGGGAGCCTAGCTTCTAATGCAGCAACTCTGGCAACATTACCTCCAGGCCCAACCACATTACCTAAAATAATATCATCGATCCTAGATTCCATTCCGCCTGCCAGCTGCTGAATGAGAGGTGCTGCCAATTCATACGGCTGAAAATCTTTTAAAAAACCATTTACTTTTCCGATCACTGTTCTTTTTGCCTTTACAATCACAGCTCTGTTAATGGTTCATCACCTTTCTTTCAATTAATTCCTTCGTTTTTGGACGAGAAATTTTACCGCTTGTTGTATGGGGAATTTCATCGACAAAGTACCATTTACGTGGAATTTTAAAGGAAGATAAATATTTTTTACATAATTTTTTTAAATCCATAGTTTGTGTTTTCCCCTTTATAACAGCTGCCACAATCTGTCCCCAGTATGGATCAGCAAGACCGATAACTGCTACCTCCTCAACATCAGGATGGAGAGAGATAATTTTTTCAATCTCTTCTGGAAAAATATTGATACCACCGAACAATATCATATTCTTTTCTCGACCCTCTATATATAAGAAACCATCTTCATCTAAATACCCCATATCGCCAACCGTCATCCAACCATCAGCATCTTGAAAGGATTGGATTGATTGTGTGCCAGCATCCAAATAACCTGAAAAAATCATTTTACTCTGCACATATATTTTCCCGATTTCATATGGCTTTGCAAGCTCGTTGTTTGCTTGACGTATTTTTATTTCAACACCATGACAAGGTTTACCAACTGAACTACTTTTATGTTTATTTTCCTGGTCTGATTGTACCGTTACAAAGCTAAGCTCGCTTGCTCCATAAAATTC
Organism: Caryophanales bacterium; assembly: GCA_035254805.1. Classification (GTDB taxonomy): domain Bacteria; phylum Bacillota; class Bacilli; order Bacillales; family Cytobacillaceae; genus JAUZPL01. The sequence goes on from DATFAH010000205.1 coordinate 2,856, forward strand.
GAACATCATTAAATTAACAAACATCTTTTGGATTTCTTGCTTAGATTTTTCAGACCATTTTGCACCAGAGGAAAGAATCTTTAAAGATTTTTCTATCATACGTCCATCCTTAAGAAAAGCTTCTATCATGGTTGGAACGACATAGATAGTAGAAATAGGATTTGTTTCGATTAGGGTCAATGCCTGATTAGGGGAGAATTTTTCTAAAAGATAAACGGTTCCTCCCATATACAATGTGCTGATTGCCCCATACAGAAAATGAGAATGAATCAACGCCCCAGGAATGAGAACATGATCAGTTTGATCTATATGGAAGTCAAATTGATTACAGGCAAAGCTTTCAACCCATGATTCATGTGACCGAATAAATGCTTTTGGTTCGCCAGTTGATCCAGAGGTAAAACCCATATAAAAAGGCAGTTTTCCATCAGCATTAAAATTTTCTCTAAAAGAGGTCTGGTTGACTTCTTGGCAACATTCTTCATATATCAATACATTGGGATGGACCTTTTTCAATTGTTCAGACATCATTTTGGTTGTGATCAAAATGGAGGGGAGAGAAACGGCAATTCGCTTTTGTAGTTCTGTCTGGTTCCATTTTAAATCGAAAGGAACAGCTGTCCAACCTGCCATAGAAGCCCCTGTAAACAGTTGTAGGAAAGGGATTCCATTTGGAAGTAAGATTCCGAGAGTTTTATTTGCAAACTCTAAGGAATGAAGCCAAGTTGCTGTTTTACAAATTTGCTCATGCCATTGAAAATAGCTTAATCGCTTGTTTTGAGTTTGAATAGCTGTTTTATCGGGGAAATGAAGAGAGTACTTTTTATAAGTATCGGTAATGGTGGTCAAGGGTCTTCACCTTTCTTTAGCTAATAAGAATGTTTAACTTTTTTAATGCACTAAAGTAAATTATTCTCTTGATTAAGAAACAACTATCAAATCGCATAAGTGCAACTCGCGCCTCGTGAACCGCCCTTAGGGGCTTGCCAATCGGCGAGTTTTCTTTAAAAAAAGAGACACATTAACGTGTCTCCAATGTTTTAGAAATTTTTTGATGAATAACAGGGTGCTTTCGTAATCTGTATACTAAATAACTTGCTAAGATTGCTTTTAACACATCTCCTGGGATATATACTAAGCTTAATTTTACAGCCTGTAGAACTGAAATGTCCATTACAAAAGCTTGAACTGGAATTCCAATTAAGTAGATTAAGAAAATTCCTACAGTAAGATTTACGATTAAAATATTACGTAAGCGCAAAGTACGGAAACGGGATAAAAGAAATCCGATGCAAAATGCTGTAATTGGCCATGCAAATAAGAATCCAGCACTAGGTCCTACAAATACATTTAATCCCCCCCGACCTCCAGATAAGAGTGGAACACCCGCAGCGACCATAAGTAAAAAGATGGATAGGCTCCATGCTCCAAGCCTTGCACCTAAAACGCCTCCAGCAAGTAGCACACCTAAAGTCTGCAAAGTAATAGGAACGGGAGTAAATGACAACATAATTGGTGGAATCAAGCCTAATCCTCCCATAATGGCAACAAATAAAGCGACATATGTAATTTCTCTAATTTTCATGTATTACCTCCTC
>DATFAH010000206.1:0-2288 GCA_035254805.1 Caryophanales bacterium
ATGGGTCATAGAGCGCGAATGGGGGAAAATAGAACGAATATGCGTCTCATGAATGGGTCATAGAGCGCGAACGCGGGAAAATAGAACGAATATGCGTCCCATGAATGGGTCATAGAGCGCGAACGCGGGAAAATAGAACGAATATGCGTCCCATGAATGGGTCATGGAGCGCGAACGCGGGAAAATAGAACGAATACGCGTCCTATGAATGGGTCATAGAGCGCGAACGCACGAAAATAAATCGAATACGCGTCCAATGAACGGGTCATGAAGTGCGAACGAAATAAAAATCGTCTGGAATTCGTCCCATGAAAGCCCAGTATAACCCAAAGACTGTCGAAAAATGGGGATTCATGAAGAAGTGCTTAAGTCGTTACAAAATGAAGTAACCAAAATTTAACAAAAATAGACCCTATCCCCTCAAAAATTCTATTTGCCCTAAAAAATCCCCTGTGCTATAATAAAAAAAATTAATATTTCACTTTAACATATTAAAGTGAAGGTAGAGGTGCGAGCTTCAAGAGTAAAGGTCCTGAGGAGATTGAGCTTCAGTGATGGGCTTTGAAAGGGGAGGTTCGCCGAAGTGAGGAAGGTCTCATTACTTTCTTTGCTGGTCCAGTGTTGAATAAATACTGGATTGTCAAGACGACTGTCTTGGAGAGCTATCTCACGTAAGTATGCGCAAGATTTATTCTTCGTGTTCTTAAGCAATGGGATTCTCTTCTCATTGCTTTTTTATTTTTTGGGGAAAACTTAAATCGAATAGGCTTAATTGAAAGAAGGGGAAATAATGGGTTTAATTGTGCAAAAATTTGGCGGAACATCTGTTGGAAGTGTTGAAAGAATTTTGAATGTTGCTGAATGTGTGAGAGAAGAAATGGAAAGAGGTAATCAAGTGGTTGTTGTCGTTTCGGCAATGGGAAAAACAACAGACCAGCTTGTGAGTCTAGCAAGACAAATTACTTCACAACCAGAAAAAAGAGAGATGGATATGCTTTTAACAACAGGGGAGCAAACCACGATCGCCTTATTAGCAATGGCATTGCACCAAAAAGGGATACCTGCCACTTCATTTTTGGGCTGGCAGGCTGGCATGATAACAGAATCTGTTCATGGAAATGCAAGAATTACCAAAATTAATACGGAAGCGATAAACTCTCAATTATCCAAAGGGAAAGTTGTGATCGTTGCTGGATTTCAAGGGGTAACGGAAACAGGTGAAATTACAACACTAGGCAGAGGCGGTTCAGATACAACGGCAGTTGCACTAGCAGCAGCACTTCATGCTGATAAATGTGATATATACACAGATGTGACAGGGGTTTTCACTACAGACCCAAGATATATAAAAAGTGCACGAAAGCTATTAGATGTTTCTTATGATGAAATGCTAGAATTGGCTAATTTAGGCGCGGGTGTTCTCCATCCAAGGGCAGTGGAATTTGCCAAAAACTATCAGGTAAAGCTTCAAGTTCGTTCGAGCATGGAAAAAATAGAAGGTACTGTAATTAAGGGGGAAGCAACAATGGAACAAAACCTAATTGTGCGTGGAGTAGCATTTGAAGATGACATTACGAGAGTAACGGTGTTAGGACTTGCTAATTCGTTAACAAGTCTATCAACTATTTTTACAACTCTTGCAGATCACCATTTAAACGTGGATATCATTATTCAAAGTACTACTGATTCTGATATGACCAATCTATCTTTTTCAATTAAAACCGTTGATCTTAATGAAACAGTAAGTGTGCTTGAAAAGCATAAATCAATCCTCAATTATGAAGGTATTGAAGCTGAAAACAAATTATCAAAAGTTTCTATTGTTGGATCTGGCATGATTTCTAATCCAGGTGTCGCAGCTAAAATGTTTGAGGTACTTGCTGAAAATCAAATTCAAATCAAAATGGTAAGCACATCAGAAATTAAAGTATCCGTTGTTGTAGAAGAAAAAGAAATGATTAAAGCCGTTGAATTATTGCACGGAGCATTTGGACTTGAAAAATAAACGTGGTAGGCATCCTTCTTGCCAGTCTGCCAAGTTTATTTAATTACGTAAAAAACCGGGCATTTGCCCGGTTTTTGCCGTTTTTTGTCAACTTATAATTGATCTTTATTATCCCATTTCACGGTAAATTGAACTTTATGGGAACGTTTTACAGGATGTTCAAAGGCTTCAGCGAACACTTCTCGTTGGGTTTCAATCTGCTTTGCAATAAAGCCTGCTTCAAGTTGGAAAAAATGTTCCGCTTTTGATTGGACCCTTGAGACAAGCAATGGACTTGTTAATT
>DATFAH010000207.1:0-3573 GCA_035254805.1 Caryophanales bacterium
TCCTAAAAGTTGCTGATGCTATGATGGCACAGGGTGTTATTTAAAAATAATAGTTGAGTTAGGGCTGACTTTTCTTCCTTGCACAAGTGGAAGAGAAGTCAGTCCTTTTTTATATTGAAAAGGATGACAGATTTCAAAATGCTTCAAAACGAAGTCGAAATGAGCGGAGGAGGAACCATTCCTTTAGCATGTGAATAAACTCCAACATGGGCTAAACTTAAATAATTTTGAAAGGTTTGCACACAATGTGGGAGTTATTTCTAGTTTTATTGATCCTATTCATTGGAAGCTTTTTGCAAGGGACAAGTGGTTTTGGATTTGGGTTATTTTGTATGGGACTCCTCCCATTTTTTCTCCCATTAAAAAGTAGTACTCTATTGGTTTTAGCGTTAACGATCATCATTTCATTAAATATTGTTCTAAAGTTAAAAGAATTTCTCCTAATCAAAGAGCTTTATACGATTTTAATTTTTGCATTAACTGGCCGTGTTTTTTCATTTTTCTTTCTTAATTATTTTGGGGATATGGAGATCATGAAATTGATATTAGGGTTTGTTCTAATCGGTTCTGTGTTTTATTTAAATTTGAAAAAGAAAGACCTATCTGTCCACTTCGATGGAATTTACTTTGCTATGATAATTGGCATTGTGGGTGGGTTTATTGGTGGGGTTTTTGCAGTTGGAGGTCCATTTTTTGTTCTTTATTACTTAATGACTCAAACTTCGCACCTAAATAATTAGGTAAAATACTTGAGCCTGTAAGTTGTTTCAATTATTCATTATGTTCCTTGACAAAATGCTCGAAATATACAAAAACACCTCATTCTTTGGTATAGTGTGATTGTCTAGAAAACACTACCAAACAGAAGAGGTGCTTCCATTATGATAGAGCATAATGACCAAAACAATCAACTACCAAAAGAATTAAATCTTGTCTTTCGTGAATTAGAGGTAACTAAACACCTACGAAATGCCGGTATTACTAAGAAATTTGGATTTACTGCAGCCTATTTGTTTCAACTTGTCTTTTGTCTCATTTTCCATCATAAAAGCTGGTTTACTCTCTTACAAAGCAAGAAAGGTGACCGTTATCCTGCCAAAGATACGGTTTATCGTTTCCTGAACTATTCGAAGTTTGCTTGGCGTCGTTTTTTAACACTTTTTAGTGCAAGTACCATTCAAAAAGTTAGTGCGCTTACGGATTCAAAACGACCAAAAGTGTTGATCTTTGACGATTCCATGTATGATCGAAATCGTAGTAAAAAGGTGGAGTTATTAGCTCGTTGTATGGATCATTCCTCTTTAACCAAACGTTTTTATAAAGGGTTTCGTATGCTCACTATGGGTTGGTCTGACGGCGCTACATTTATGCCTCTTGATTTCTCATTACTGAGTTCTAAGAAAGCCAAAATCAACGGCATTTCGGAAGATATTGATAAACGCAGTTCAGGATATAAACGCCGGATCGAAGCATTAGAGTCCGCACCTTCAATCATTCCCAGCATGATTGAACGCGCCTTAAAAGCAGGTGTGTCAGCTGATTATGTGTTAATGGATACTTGGTTTACCCAGCAACCTCTCATTAAATCCATCGTAGAAATCGGTATGGATGTGATCGGCATGGTCAAGGATACCAACCAACGTTATTTGGTGGATCATCGCAGGCTCTCCTTGAAAGAATTGTATAAAGTGGCTACACCTATACAAGGCAGAAAAGGAATTTTGCGTTCCATTCAAACAACGATGGCCAACGGTGTTCAAGTAAAGGTTATCTTTATTCAAAACCGTAATAAAAAGAGTGAATGGCTTGCGATTCTAAGCACTGATTGTACGCTTTCTGAACAGGAAGTCGTACGAATTTATGGTATGCGCTGGGATATAATCCGAACGTTTGGATTATATCCCTTATCCAAACCTTTATAAAATCCAAACCTTTTATGAGACCTACTAATTTTACTAGGATTTTTAATGAAAAAGGTTTGGATTTTATTTTTAGTTATTTACACAAATCCCTTAATTTTTGAATATCCTCTTTCCATAATTTAGGTTGATTCACTTCTTCTTCAGTCATTATTTGTTTCATTGCTGATGCTTCCTGAGTTACTGTTATCTCCAAGTAAACCATCGTTGTCTGAATGTTTTCATGGCCTAATAAATATTGAATTTCACCAATATTCATACCATTTTCCATCCAGTGGGTTGCTGCCGCGTGTCTAATCTGATGAGGGTGTAAAGTTACCGGAACCTCCGGACACACTTTATTAGCTATGAATGCCCATTTTTTTAGTTGTTTAGTAACTGCTGGTTGCGTCAGTTTTTTCTTTTTTCCTTTTATTTTTGAATAAAATAAGAAATCATCTTCATTAGGTCTCATGCCATGATATTCACTTACGAATTTCTCAAGGTATTGGGCAGTCTTGGAATTTAAACCTAAGCTCCGATGTTTATTTCCTTTTCCAGTTATTGTGACATTTGGTTTTGGTACATTTAAGCGTACATTTTTAATCTTTATTGATAATATTTCATCAATTCTTGCTGCTATATCATAAAATAATATAAACATCACAAGATCTCTTCTTCCTGTTTTAGTAGACTGATCAATTGTTCCCAATAGTGCTTTTACACTCTCTTTACTCATTCCTTTTACTTTGATTTTTGGTGCTATTCTTTTCTTGACTGATGAAGCTGCTACGCTAAGATAGCCTAATGTAATATCCTGTATGCTTAGATATTTTAGAAAAGCCTTTATGGATGATAATCTAACATTGGCTGATTGTGGCTTGCAGTTCTTTTCATTCATCAGCCATATTAACCATTCATCGATGGTTTCGGCTTTGAAACAATCATAGGAAAGCTGATTTATTGATATTTTTTTCTTTTCTTCAAGAAAATCCATGAAAAGTGTTAATGCAAGGCGATATGATTTTATTGTATGCTCACTGCTCGTTTTGCTGGAAGGACAATAAACCCTAATGAATTTGTTTATATGGTTCGCAATTTCATTTGATTCTTTCATGTTATTTTTCATCGTACATCTCCGGAACTAATTCATCAAAACTTTTTCCCGTCAACTTTTCCAGTTTATCTCTGAGTCCGGGTACCAGTGAATAATAATACATTGTGCTTTCAATAGATGAGTGCCCCATGCTCCGGCTTAGAGCTAGTAATTTTGATGTGAATTCTATCCCTACATTTGTCTGCTATTGATATTCGTTATGGCATAGTGATGTCGGAGGGCATATGCATTGGCATAAGAATCATTGTATTGATACCACAATTTATTGAAATTTAATGTAATCCATGCCTTTGTATAACTCTTGTCATCTCGTGTCGGAAAGAAATACTTTCTTGATGGACATATTCTTTCGATTTCTTTGTCATATCGTTTCATCATTGCTAACATAGAATCATGCATAACCACGTAATGTTGATTATATCCCTTTGATCTTTGAATATTTATAACACCATTTTCTAAATTCACATCCTTTCTTTTTAATAAGCGAACCTCGGTAGTTCTCATGCCAGTGCTATATAGAAGCCTGAATACTACCGGCATCATGATTTTTCTAAGTAT
>DATFAH010000208.1:0-4432 GCA_035254805.1 Caryophanales bacterium
CAACTACCTTACTTGAAGGAATGGTCGGGTCATGTTGAACGACCAATGCCTTGCTGAAGCGTTTTAGGTAATGTTCTTCATGTGATTTGGGCGTTAGGATGATCAGTTTTCTTTTTAATTCCTGTACATATAAATCAAACACCTTTAATTTTCGGTTTTCGTCCAGGGCACTATCAAATTCATCCAATACAATAAATCCCGGCTTAAATGATAAGTTCTGTAAAAGGGCCAACGCAAATAGTAAAGAACTAAGCGATTCTTCTCCCCCGGAAACGCCTTTACCAACTTTCCCTCCGCGAGCCTTTGTACTAACATCCTCCATCGTCCCACGGTGTCCTTCTTTTCTAGCTTTTATGAACAGCTTGAAATGTGTTCTTCCTTTTTTATCCTCGGAGGAGGCCCAATCCACTTCACCTTCAAATTGAAAGTGGCTCATATAAGACTGAAATCTTCTTCGAATTTCCGTGACACGCATATTAATGGTTGTTTCCAGCTTGTCCTTTAGTTGCTCTGCTCGCTCTCTATCTTGCTCAAGTAAGATATTCGTACGCTTGTATTCATTGTCTAACCGTTCAAACTCCTGCTTAACGGCCTCATAGTTTTCTGGTGCTGCAGGATCAATATCGGGCTCCCTTCTGGCACCGTCAAATGTGATTTTTCCATTTTCACGACGATCTTTTAAGCTTGAGATAGATGGCAGTTGATCTGGAACGGGTTTATCCGCCATTTCTGCATAAACTTGCGGAACCAGATCTTTCATTTCTGTTATTTTTTGTATATAAATAACCAGATGCTTTGCGGTCAATTCCAGTTCTTCTTCAGCATTATTCCGTTGATGAATGACTCTCTTTAACCCTTTATTGGAAAGTTCCAGTTCATCGACTACTTGTTCCACATTCCGCTTGAGCTTTTTTATTTTATTTTCCATTTTATTTTGGTTCTCATCCAATTCTTCCATCATAGCAACCTGCCGTCCATGATGGCTTTTAAGCAATGTCATCTGGTTTTGTAAAGTGAGTAAGTTGTCATACTTCCCTTTCATCTTCCCCAGCTCCACATAAAAAGACTCTTCTTCTTGTAAGATAAGCTGCTTGCCTTGGAGTTGAATCAAATGAACATGGTGGTTCGTTCTTTTTCCATCAAGTTCCCCTAACAAAGCCTCCACTTCTGCTAAACTCTTTCTCTCATTTTCTAATCGTTTGATGCGGCTTTCCCGCTCATACTCTATTGCCATAAACGCTTCTGCTTCTCTTACAAACTGGATAATCCGATTCAATTCCTGAGATCTTTTCATATGACTCGTGATTCGCTCGTCTAATTCCAGTAGTCTCGATTCTTTTATGAAGATTTGCTTTTCCACTTCTTGCTTTCTTGCTAACAATGCCTTCTTGCTTAAAATATACCGTTCTTTTTCCTGTGGTCCACGAATACCCATCCCATCATACAGGATTCCATTCTGTATTTTACTAGGGCCATTTTGGAAAAATTGTCCTACCCACCATAATGCTTTCATTGCATGTGGTAAATCTTCATCCTTCATACCTTCCCTGATTTTCAAGTGAAGTTCTGGTAATGCATCAACAGAACGGTCAGGTACTGTTTCCATTAATGGAACGTGGTAAAGATCATTTGGGGGATCAATCTGCTTTCCCTGGAAAAAGATCGTATATTTAATCGCATTGAAAAGCCGTTCATCTTTTAGTTGTGCCTGTTCATCCAACTCCACCAATTCACGAAGGGGATAGGCTTTGATATTCCGTATACGAAGATAGGCTAATGATTCACTTTGTCGCTTAGATAAATCCCGATTTTCTAATAGAGAATCTCTTTCTCTTTGTAATTCTTTTATTTCATTTGATAATGTCAGATGTTCATTTTTAAAATGATTTGTTTCATCTTCCAGCCTTTTAATAGTTGTCGAAACCTCATGGCTGCTTTTGAACTCTGCAAGTCTTTTCCTATGCTCTTCGTATAACCTTAGATCTTCTTTAACTTGATAATCTAATTTTGCAATTTCACCCAGCAAAACACTCCTTTCCTGTTCTTGCTGTTTATGTTGTTCTTTTACCTGAGCTAATTGGTTGCTGGTATCATCAATTTCCTTACCCAACCGATTTAATTTATCCTGTACTTCTTTTTCCGTACGGGTAATTTGGTTCTTTCTCTTTGTTAAATCTTCTAGTTCTGCTTCCAGCTGGGAAATGGATTGCTTTTTATCTTGAATTTCAACATTTAAGGCTTCTAATACCCCTTCAGCCTCTTCCTGCTTATCTTCTAACTGTCCTTTTTCTACCAGTAGTTCGTTGATCTTCTCTGTTAGCTGTTCTTTTTCTACTTGCTTTATGGAGATCAATTCGGTCGCTTCTTCCATCTTAAAGGAAAGTTCCTCCATGACCCCCTCTAAGCTACCTTTTTCTTTTTTCAACACTGTTTCTAACTGTAACAGGGATTCAATATATTGCCTTGCCCCACCTATAAGTCGTTCTTGATTATTCTTAAACCGATCTAACTGACCCTTTTTAATTTGTAACTCTAATTTTTTGTTTTCGACATTATACTTAGCAGTCCGAAGAGTTTCAGTGGTTTCCTTTAGTTTTTCAATACTTTCTTCCCACTCACGCTGAGTTTGATCAATTTTGTGCATTTCACTAAAAATTCGAAACCGTTCTTCCGGATTCATGACAGCAAATTGATTGACCTCCTGCTGGTACCAAATAAGATAATAGGCATCTGGGTCTATTTTGTACTTATAGAGTAAATCTTTCTTATAGGAAGAAAAATTAAATTGGCGATCGCCAGAGGTAAACTTTACCACGTTCTCCCACTGGTAGATCTCCTCACCAGTTGAGATTGAAAACTCTTTTTTAATCGGTTGTCCGGGCTCTTGAACCATTCTTAATGAAAATTGAATAAAGGTTGCAGCGTCAATTTTCATTTGTCCCTCATTTTTAAATACTAAAGCAATTTGAGCTTTCCAGGTTTCATCAGGTAATAGATTGCGAGATTTTAACCCCTCCACATCTACTTTTGAAGAATAGAGTACTGCCCCTATTGCGTAAGTGATGGTTGACTTGCCTGCGCCATTCGGGCCAGTGATCATAATATGGTCATTGATTCCTGACAAATCAATCTGTTCCGGTCGATAATCCCGAATACCCGAAAATGACATTCTCCAAGGAATCATTCACTTTCCCCTCCCTGATACAAGTTATACCGTTTGAAAAATTTCAATACTTCCTCTTTGTTTAACTGATTGGACTGACTGAATTCTGCTGTTCTACGTAAAAAGGAATCTGAAAACAAATGCACACCTATGGCTGTAAGTTGAAAAGCTCTCTCTGAGGAATCATTTTCATAGTCTTCAATCGCACCAATTTTCTTTAATGGGTCTATATTTAAGAGCATTCTTTGGTTTGCTTTTTTCGTTTCATGCCCTAGAGCATCCAATAACTGATCAAATAGAGTAAATTCGTGCTGTAAAACCTCTTGCTGATAAAACATATATAGTAGAATCGCTAGACTTTCTTTTGATAAGGTGTTGCGTGCAGAATGGGCAGGCACCCTCATTAAAGCTACCACTTGATCCCGTTTTTCATCATAAATTAGTTTAAAGTATCGACTAATCGCTTGATTGACCCTTGTAATAAAAGAGAAAAAGCGGTCATCATCTCCTGAAATGCCAAGCTGTTTTTCAACCTCTTTACGGGATAAGCCAAAATTCCCTGATCGAATCGAGGCCGAGGAGGAAAAAAGAAGATTCATAAAGGTTAACTCCTCTTCCTGAGTTAGGATGCCTCTGACTGACTGCATGACATTTAAGGGATTTCCATTTATCTCTTCTATGGAATCACTCAGATTTTTTGTCACTTTGGAAAGAGTTTTTTCGTTTAATATTGTCTGATCCGTCTCCATCCTTCATCCACTCCCATTTTTTATCAAAAACCTTCCGACCTTTGTTTTGTTCAGCAGTTGTTACAGTTACTTTTTTATTACTTACTAAAGCGGATATGGCTGTTAAGGCATTAATAGCATCACCCCATTGATCGCTAGTGGCTTCAATGATCACCTGCTCTAACGGCGCTTCCTCCTGTTTTTCAAAAAATGCTTCAATCGCTGTAGTATCAATCATGTTCTTTGTTAAAAGCCAGTTTGATTCTCCCATTAAACTTTCAAGCTCTTCCTCTGACATTTCTTCGGCCCAGAACTCCGTCTCTTCCTCTTCTTCCAAAAGGGGATCCACCATTGGTTCATAGGTTTCTAGATACTCAACAGCCTCTTCTACGGCAAACGGAGAAAGAGGTGCAGCAAACTTAACCGGTATCCATAACCCGTCGATGGCTTCATCCTCATATTGATTTTGTTCCATAAAGCTTAGTAACTGGTGAGCATTGGGAATATCAGAATCAAGCGGGGGATTAAACATCTTCGAAAT
>DATFAH010000209.1:0-5533 GCA_035254805.1 Caryophanales bacterium
AAAACATGCGTGTAATAAAAATCAATTTATCAGGCCAAAACGTTCCTGTCTATGATGATGCATATGTAGCTAATCCAAAACAGATCGCAACAATCTTGAATCGTGAAATCTGGGTGGAAAATGGCTACGATGGGGAATCAGGTTCAACATCTGTGTCAGTATTTGGACCGAATAGAAAATTTGTTTCTGGGTATTTAAGGGATTGGCAAAATCCACCTGCTTCATTCTATGAAAATGCACATGCAGGAAAATATTCCTATGATTATAACAATGGTTATCGATTTAAAGTGGCCCACAGACAGTCTAGAATCTTTTCTGGAACAAACGTGATTCATGCTGTACAACCCGGTGGATATATCGTCACTGATGGCTATTCAGAAGGCGGATTAACATACAATTATCGATTATCCATTTTGGGCTATTTCGATGCAAATTCAAGCACCTATCATGCAGTAACAAATGGATTTTGCGACACCGACATCGAAATTGGATATGATATGTATAACACCGCAACGATTGATGGACTGTGGGTATAGATTGTATAAGATGGAATGTAAACCATTTTGAAAGTATCTACCCTGATAAAAAGTTTACTGTCATGGAAATTGGTTCCTCTAGTCGAAATTGTTTAAACCTTCTTTTCGAAGATTTGCGGTTTTTCGATACAGGGGACAAAAAAGAAAATCATAATAAGTTTTTAGCGTGAATTCGCATTAGAATTCACGCTTTAATTTTTATTGCCACGCTCGATACCTTTTCGGTTAAATTTAAATCTTTTCGACCATGAAGTCTATTTTCTTTATTTCATTCCGTTTGCCAATAATATGAATGCTTATTTAAACACATTTTACCAACCTTCTAGCCCAATCTGTTATTGATTCTCGTGGCATTTTGTTCAGATGTTGTTCCAGTAACGCTCTTTCACCAATGAAGTCACCCAAACTTTTTACCGTAATCCTTATCACGTTTTCCTTACGGTTCAAAAGTTCTTCTGTTGCCCTTTGAACCTTTTTTAAGGTCTCCTTATCCCTTGCTATCCAATTTACACGTTTATTCATTGACCTATTTTTGCGTTGGATTGGCGAATTTTTTTGTAACCACTCCTTACAATGCCGATATAGATATTTATAAGTGGAGGGAGCAAGATTTCGTAATACTGTTTTTGAATGGTTTGGATGCTCTTTTTGAAGTTGTAGCCAAGTATGCTGATGAATTTCCATTAACTCGTTTGTTTTATGGATACTTTTCCTCTTGGCTGAAATGACGTCCACATAAAGGAATTCCTTATATTTGATTACAGTATTTGTATCAACGTTTAATCTTCGGGCAATTTCTCGATAGCTTAAATCTCTTCCCAGTAGTGATGCAAGCTCTTCTTTCCAAAGTGGTCCAAAATCCATGATTCGTGAGTATTCATTAAGATGACCTTTGTTTAGAGTAGACCCTTTTTTAGTGTAGGTGAAACTGCACGCAGGGCAAGTAAATCTGCCTATTGGCTGTTTTGTTTTTTCGCACCTTCTGATAGTAACCGTTTGAATGACTTCCCTTTTATAATCGGGGCATACAACATTTAAACAAACCCCTTGTAGATTCCTAAAGGGATCATTCAAGAATGTTTCTGTGAAAACATCATTAATATCCAAGCCTAAAAAATTTAGTAACAGAACGTGATAATAAGGATGGAAGGATTTACGGTGTTTGCGTGTTATGGATGCGAGCCATGAATCCTTCGATTCTAATTTCACTTGAAGATTCTCAAGCAGGAGCAGGCTATCGGGATAAAATCTTCTGAACGCTTCATAGAATCTCTCCTGTTTCACCTTTCCTTTTACAGTGGTATATCCTTTTTCAATCAAATGTTTACGATAGAAATTTGTGAAATGTGCGAAGGATTGTTGCGGATATTTTCCATTCAATAGATTTCCCATTGGTTTAAGGATACGAGCAAACTGCTTTAAGATGTCCGATTCCACTTGCCGTTCTTTTGTTAAATCACAATTTTCAATAGTAGGCATGATATAGCAGTGCTTATTAGAATTTATGATTGGTACGTTGCTATCCTCCAGCCATACACCATGTTTCAGGCATAATAAATGACCAGGAAGTTGGTGCATACGGTGCCAATATAGTTCACCGAACTGCTCCAAATCCTGACGAAAACAGCCTGGACAGTATTTGAATACCTTGTTTTGTGTTTTGTGGAATCGAGCTTGCCATTACACCTGATTGCATATAAATTTTCTTCCCATCATCGCTTAACATCGCTTGATAAATGGATTTCGCCCTATCCTCTGGTAAAAAGGCTGATGCAAACGGGAAGAAGGTGTGGTTTCTAATTAGCATTTCTCCATTTAAAGCTGTATTTTCTGGTAAATGGCTGACCAGAGATTGAATGCTCGAAGGCAATAATACGGTTGCAGAGACCGTTCTTTTTCCAAACAAATCTTCGGTCGTATGCTTCAAAAAAACATTCCCAGATCGAATATGGTAGGACCGAGACTGCTGTACAATAGTTCATCTGGGTAAGGTGTAGGGAATTGCACAATCATGATATTTCACCGATAGGATAGTCTTGTTTGATAAAGCCAGCTTTCTTCAAAGCCTGATACGCATTGAAATCATGCAATTTACCGTTATCAACAATTACCCTTAAATCCCTTTCATCTTCTGTCTTTCCAATTAGTCCACTTTCCGTGGGCATAGTAATAGCACAAAATGCCGTTTGTACGAGTTGCGACAAATCATTGGGTTGATTACTTTGACTAATAACTTCCGCTACAGTTTCCTTTGCAATCCCTTCTTCAATCCCAAGGATGCTCAATCGGAATACCGCATCCCTAACCATATTATTCTGCTCGGCTTTACGGCTTGCACCTTGCTTTAAGGACTCCATTACTTGCTTCTGATCCAGCACAATTCTTTCCCGTCCCAAAAATTCCACAATATTAGGAAACACTAAATCATCATAGTCTGCCAATTTCATAAGATTATTGGTTCGTAATGCATTTAGCATTGGACTAACGATTTTTAGTTCTTCTTCTGCAACCTTCTTTATTAGCGGAATTGTTATTGTTTCTTCCCCACTGGTAATACTGCGTAGTTGACACATCATAAAGAGTTTAACGCAAATATCTATAATGCCTTGCGAAGCATCGTAAAGTACCGTAGAAAACTCTTCATTAAAAGCAGATTCTTCTCTCGTCCATTGGTATTGCCATAATCCTCGAAGAAAAAGATCCCATATATCATCCCTTTTTAATCGGTCCCACATTATATTTCCTGTATTCGTGTTTCGACGGGCTTGTCTGAATTGGGATTGGAATATGTCCATTGCTCTAGGTGTGCCTACCATAACGATTGGAATATTAAGCAAATTAATAAGAGTAGTGAAGAAGTTTAATACCTGGGATGAATTTTTGCTTTTGACTGATTTAAGATTTTGAATCTCGTCAATGATAAGCATGCCCAAATGTGTTGAACGAGCAATTTGGGCTATTATCGGCATCAATTGACTGGTTGAGAGCCGACTATTGGAATAACGTTTAAAGTAATTTGTCCCCATTATTAAGTCTACCTGATACATAAAATCATAGATTATCGTTTTTACTGACCCATCAAATGGCGTTTGGATCAATAAATGAGAGATTTGATATAGGTTCATGTGCTGATTTTTATGAGAAGTATGTGAAATCACCTGTGGATAGGTATTTAAGAGAAGATTCAGTGTTCTTGTTTTCCCACTACCCGAAATCCCTATGTTGTAGCCCAAGACCGTAATAGTAATGTAGTAGCTCGAAAAGCTGTCGTGGACGTGTACGAGCAGAAGAAATAGATGCGGTAATTGGGGAGTATATAGACCCCTCTGCTTTGTTATGCACAGATACAGCTGCGAATTATAAAAAGTTTGCTTTAATTAAGGGGTTAGAACACGAAGCGGTTAATGTTAGTAAAGAAGGGTATGTCAAAAAGGGCATATACCACGTTCAACACGTAAATTACTTTCATAAACACTTGGAAGATTGGATGGTTAAGTTCCAAGGAGTAGCTACCAAGTATCTTGATAAAGAGGTACTGGTTCCGTTGGCTTGAATTAGGGAAAAAATTTGGAGTTTGATAAACAAATAGAACAAATGGCTTATTTCAGCTTGTCAAAAATCTAATAATACAACCGTTGAAATGCTTAGAAGTGCATAAAAAAAGACCAAATTCAATTGGTCTCATTGTATAGTATAGGCTACGTTGTTAGTTAGCCATTTATCAACTGCCACTTTTGAAAAATAGACCTTATTTCCGATTTTTAAATAAGGAAGAACACTTGTAAAAGACCCCTCTTCTTCCTTGGTTGGTCCCAATTTGTTTACTTCTTCAATGCTTAAACCTAAATATGATGCTAATTCGGACTGTGTTAATAAAACAGATTGCGAAGATGGTTGGTTGACATTTATCCTATTCGATATTAACCAACTCCCGATAACGATGCTTAAAGCTAAACAAAAAATTGACAAAGCGGTTAAGTAATTCTTCATTGTGTACCCCCTCTTTTTGTATTTAATTCCATTATATAACTATTAAACAGATCCTATCAATTTTTTAAAAAAACAACAAACTTTACGAAAACAGCCTTAAATTATTGATTGACATAGTAATGATGAATACTAGGTTGACCAAAAACTCGATACTTTTGAACAAGTAAACTTTTTATCTCCGTTACTCGTCCATACTGATCCTTTGTTATCCATTTATACTCCTTAAATCGGTAATCTTCCCTTTTTGCATAATAATCCTGTGATAAGTTAATCTCCGTAGGAGGTCCCCAACTGGATAAAGGAATATTCGATTCAGCCATCCCGTCATAAGGGTCTGTACTTGCTAATTTTGCTGCCTCAATTGATTTTTGTGTTTCGATCTCCTCCTGTGCTTTGGAAAGCATCGCTTTTCCTTTTTGAGAGTTATCATTCAAATAGGTTAGAATATCGACCACCTTATAGTAACCCTTCTTTTTAAAAGCCATTTCAGCTTCTTGTTTTAAATCCTTTTTCGCTTTTAATATTCTTTTTGTTGAATCCTTGTAATTCTTTATTTCATTAAAACTCTGAATAGCTGTCATGTACTCTTTTTCATTCATTTCGGATATTGCCGTTCGATATTTATTTTCCAATTCTATCTTTTGTTTAATCGTAGGGGTTATAACAATATAGAGAATAATTAATACAGCAATACTAAGAAGGCTAATGATGATTTTCAGCCTATTCTCAGTCAATCGCACTTTAATGACCTTCCAATTCTTTCTGCACCAACTAAATAAAAGGAACAACACTGGAATCCAAATAGGGCTATAAATCCAAATATCACCAAACCAATTTCTCCTATAGTCGTCTGGAAAATTACACCCAAAACACACACAATATTCCGGAACAAGAGGCGTATGTCCAATATACCTAAAAATCAGATACCAAATTAACACCAAACCAAAAAATAATAGGCAACCTAATGTTTCTCCTCCTTGATTTCTTTTCATAGCAACTCCCCTACT
>DATFAH010000210.1:0-2995 GCA_035254805.1 Caryophanales bacterium
AATAAGTGATGGTTTGTCCATTTTGCGTAATAGCCTCGATATTTCCCATTTTATCATACGTATAAGAGAATGGATTGTTGGTTCCATTTGTATACGTATCAACTAAATACGTTGTTTTCCCTGATGCAATTCCTTGTTTAATCTTTAATTCATGCAAGGTCGATGGAACTTTTCATCGTTACCTTGCTTTTTTTAGGCTGAAATATAATAATTGCCAACATCGCCTTTCTACTTTAATATGGATTTTAATATTCTGTTAATGCATCATCGGGAGTGGATGAAATGATCAAGTTATTTCGGTATCTGTTATTTTTTGGTGGTTTAGTTTGTTTTGGATTAGGAAGTGCTCTTGCAGTAAAGGTGAAATTTCTTGGACTGCACCCTTGGGATGTATTAAATGTCGCCCTATTCCAACACTTCGGTTTAACAATTGGGACTTGGTCTGTTATTAGCGGTCTTTTCCTTATCTGTTTTTCCTTAATCTTTAACAGAAAGTATATTAATATTGGCACCTTTCTAAATGCTTTATTAATCGGACCCATTATGGATTTCTTTCTTTGGACAGATCTTCTGCCTGATGCCACCCATACATGGGTTGATTATTTGATTCTGTTAAGCGGGATCATCATTACAGGAATTGGCGGGGGAATGTACGTCGCGGGCGGAATTGGTGCAGGTCCAAGAGATGGGTTCATGCTTTTCATTTCTGATAAAACAAGATTAACTGTTAGTCAAGCACGAATTATAGTAGAAAGTTTAGTCTTGATTATTGGATATGTTTTAGGTGGTCCAGCCTACATTGTAAGTATTTTTTATACTTTTATCCAAAGCCCTGTGTTTCATCGATCATTAAAATTCTTTACTAAATTAGTAGAAATGATGACACAGAAACAAACTGAGATCCTAAAATAAAGCAAAAGTTCATCTGTAGAAAATGCTAACGCCAAAAATTATTAACTCGTTATCAAAAAACTCATCGACCAAATTCATATGTTTGATCCATGAGTTTTTTCGTTACTGCTAAAAATTTAATGATTATGAATGCTTGCTTTTCATCACGAAACGATCATTTTCTTTTTACAAACAAAGCTTCCTTTGTTTTCAATATTTAGCAATTTAACATCCATTATAGGGAACTTCTGTTGAAGGGACTGGGCTAATTGCATCCCTTTACCTTGTTCAGTAAAACAAATTACCGTAGGACCTGCTCCACTTAGTGCAGCCCCAAAGGCACCGTTTGCTTTCGCTAATTTATCAACCTCATCATAAAAAGGAATCAGTGGCTTTCGATAGAGCTGATGGAATAAATCTTGTTCCATCATTTTACCGGCTAGCTCCCAATTTTCACTTAGAAGTGCCCCTACTAGCAAATTGGCTGTAGAAGATGCCTGGATCGCGTCATAATAGGAAAAAAAATTCGGCAATACCTCTCGCGACACCTTTGTCAGCAATTCTTCTTCGGGGATAACCGCTACAATTTCTACTGCAAGGTTAGGAAATGACAACATCTCTACCTGCATATCATGATAGCACCCAATGACAAGTCCACCATATAAGGATGCACCCACATTGTCTGGATGACCTTCAACTTCTGTTGCGAATAAAAGTTTTTCATGCTTCGACATTCCAAGATTCCCGATAAAATCAGCTAATTCAATCCCTGCCACAATCGCAGCAGCACTAGAGCCAAGCCCTCTGGCAAGCGGAATATCACTTTCAATCCTCACCCTACACGGTTGTAAAATCGTTCCATATTTCACTGCGACTTGCTTGGCAATCTGGCAAATAAAATGCTGTTCGTCCCTAGGAAATTGCTCTAATTCCATTGTAGCCGCTATGAACTCCCAATGATCACTTCGATCAACCTCTAATGTTAAATACAAATCAACTGCTAAACCGATTGAATCAAATCCAGGGCCAAGATTGGCTGTGCTTGCTGGTACTTTAATGATTAGAGTCATGTGTGAACAACTCCCCCAATGTGCTCAGCTACCAAAAGTTCATCATTTGGTAATTGAATTGGCTTTATTATACTACTGCTAATTGCCGCATCTGGATCTTTTAATCCATTTCCTGTTAATACGGCTACAATTTTTGCGCCTTTTTCAATCTTTCCATTTTGAATGCTTTTAAAGACTCCTGCGAGTGATGCACATGAAGCAGGTTCTGCAAAAATTCCTTCTAAAGTGGAAACCTTCTTATACGCAGTTAAAATTTCCTCATCTGTTACTTCATCAATCAAGCCATTCGATTCTTCCTTTGCACCTACAGCTAGCTTCCAGCTAGCCGGATTGCCGATTCGAATTGCTGTAGCAATCGTTTCAGGCTGTTCAAATACACGATTGTGAACAATCGCAGCAGAGCCTGCAGCTTCAAAGCCAAACATCCTTGGCAGTCTCGTGCCTTTTTTTAGAGAATACTCTTTAAAACCTTTCCAATAAGCACTGATATTTCCAGCGTTCCCAACTGGGATGGCTAAAATATCTGGGGCATCTCCTAATTGATCACACACCTCAAAGGCAGCTGTTTTTTGCCCTTCTAGTCGATAAGGATTGACGGAATTAACCAGCGTAATGGGCTCCACTTCACTGATTTTTCGAACCATTGCTAATGCTTCATCAAAATTGCCGTCAATTGAAATAATTTCTGCGCCATACATCATGGCCTGGGCAAGTTTGCCTAAGGCAATTTTTCCATTTGGAATGACAACGATACAACGGATGCCTGCCCGAGCAGCATATGCCGCGGCAGATGCAGATGTATTTCCTGTTGAGGCACAAATAACCGTTTTACTGCCTTCTTCCACAGCTTTTGCCACGGCCATCACCATGCCGCGATCTTTAAAAGATCCAGTTGGGTTTGCCCCTTCCACTTTTACAAAAAGCTCCACTCCTAATTGCGCAGAAATTCGGTCAAGCTTCATTAATGGGGTATTTCCTTCATGTAGTGTCAGTAATGGTGTTTCGTAATTTATGGGTAAATATTCTTTATATGT
>DATFAH010000211.1:0-8324 GCA_035254805.1 Caryophanales bacterium
ATCGTATATAGTTTGTTTGCTTCTACATTTTTTGATACGATTAGACTGTATCTCCCTATACGAAGTAAAAAAAGGTAAGGTGATTGAATGCAAAACCTCATTTTAGCCTCTTCTTCTCCACGACGAAAGGAACTTCTTGAAAACCTCCATTTATCCTTCGACATTTTCAGCAGTGATGTGGATGAAAGTTATGATCCTAATTTGTCTCCAGCAGAAGTAGTGATGGAATTAGCTGATCGTAAGGCAAGAGCTGTTTTTAACCAACATCCACATGCTTTTGTCATCGGTTCTGATACGATTGTCGTTTTGGATGGGAAAATCTTAGGGAAACCTAAAAATGAGGCAGATGCCAAAAACATGCTTAACATGTTATCTGGCAGACAGCACGAAGTATACACAGGTGTATCAATATTATCCCCAGAGAATTCTACACACTTTAACGAACGAACAGAAGTCTTATTCTGGGAGTTAACAGACGAAGAGATTAAGGCATATGTGCAAAGTGGTGAGCCATTTGATAAAGCAGGTGCATATGGTATTCAACAATTAGGAAGTATGCTTGTCAAAAAAATAAACGGGGACTATTTTGCTGTTGTCGGACTGCCTTTATCAAGGACAATTCGTGAATTGAGAAAAGTGGGATACAAACTGCCTTACTAAGCAATCGTCCTTAACTCCCTAAAAAGGGAGGAAAAAAATGTCTACAAACACCTTGATGATTCGCGATTTCCCACAGGATGAAAGACCGCGAGAACGATTTATTCAACATGGTCCGCAAAGTTTATCGAACCATGAGCTTATTGCGATTTTGCTTCGAACAGGAACGAAGGATGAATCCGTTCTCCAATTATCAAACAGGCTCTTAGCTCATTTTGAGGGTTTAAGGGATTTAAAGTCTGCTACCCTTGAAGAAATTACATCCATTAAAGGAATTGGCTCTGCCAAAGCTATTCAGATTCTTACTGCTGTTGAACTTGGAAGGAGAATTTCTAACCTATCCTATCATGATCGTTACGTCATTCGCTCTCCAGAGGATGGGGCCAAATATGTCATGAATGATATGCGATTTCTATCTCAAGAACATTTTGTCTGCTTGTATTTAAACACAAAGAACCAAGTCCTTCATAAACAAACCATTTTTATCGGAAGCTTAAACGCAAGTATCGTGCACCCAAGAGAGGTGTATAAAGAAGCCCTCCGTCGTTCTGCCGCTTCCATTATTTGTCTTCATAATCATCCTTCTGGGGACCCATCACCAAGCAGAGAGGATATTGAAGTGACGAAAAGACTTTCTGAATGTGGGAAAATAATTGGCATTGATTTGCTTGATCATCTGATTATTGGTGAAAATAAATTTGTGAGCTTGAAGGAAAAAGGTTATTTGTGACACTATGATTTTAGTTGATGTTGCGATATAATATTGTTTATGATTTTTTAGGAATCTGTCGTTTAATACAAATGAATTAACTAAAAAACCATTTTTTCATAAACTTACCTTCAAATATTGCAATTCGTATCAGAAAGGGAGATACAACTATGTTCGGAATTGGTCCAAGAGATTTGGGTATTGACTTAGGTACGGCAAATACCCTTGTATTTGTGAAAGGAAAAGGAATTGTTCTAAGAGAACCATCTGTGGTCGCCTTGCAAACAGATACAAAAAATATTGTTGCTGTCGGAAATGATGCAAAAAACATGATTGGACGTACTCCAGGGAATGTCGTCGCATTAAGACCGATGAAAGATGGAGTTATTGCTGACTATGAAACAACAGCAACGATGATGAAATACTATATTCGTGAAGCTACAAAAAATAAAAGTCTTTTTTCCGGGAAGCCATATGTAATGATTTGTGTACCTTCAGGAATTACTGCAGTAGAAGAAAGAGCGGTTATCGATGCTACAAGACAAGCAGGCGCAAGGGATGCTTACACGATCGAGGAACCATTTGCTGCAGCGATTGGAGCAGATCTGCCTGTCTGGGAGCCAACTGGTAGCATGGTTGTTGATATCGGCGGAGGGACTACAGAAGTTGCGATTATTTCCTTAGGAGGAATCGTGACAAGCCAATCGATTCGTGTAGCCGGTGATGAAATGGATGAAGCGATCATTTCTTATATTCGTAAAAATTATAATTTAATGATTGGGGACAGAACCGCTGAAACCATTAAAGTTGAAGTTGGTTCTGCCGGATATCCTGCTGGAATCGATAATATGGAAATTCGCGGTCGAGATTTATTAACGGGATTACCTAAAACGATTGAAATTACGGCGTCTGAAATTGGCGATGCGCTTAGTGATACCGTTTATGCGATTGTAGAGGCTGTAAAAAATACACTTGAGAAAACTCCTCCAGAACTTGCTGCAGATATTATGGATCGTGGTATCGTTTTAACAGGAGGCGGAGCTCTTCTTCGTAATTTAGACAAGGTGATAAGCGAAGAAACAAAAATGCCTGTATTAATTGCTGAAAATCCACTGGATTGTGTAGCAATTGGAACAGGAAAAGCATTAGATCATATTCAACTATTTAAAAATAAAGCAAAAGACTCCAGATAAAGTCTAAAAAATAGAGGTGTATCATCATGCCACAATTCTTTTTGAATAAACGTTTGATCGTGCTCTTAGTCAGCATCATTATTCTCGTGGCATTGATTGGGTTTTCTTTGAGGGAGAGAAATCAGCTATCCTGGCCGGAGCAATTTATCAAAGATACGACCGGCTGGGTAGAATCCCTGGTTTCAAAGCCTACCCAATATGTCGTAGGCTTTTTCGAGAATCTTCAGGATTTACAAAATACATATCAAGAGAATAAACAATTGAAGACTCGTGTTGATAAGCTTGTTAGCTTAGAAGCTGAGGTTCAGCGATTAAAAAAGGAAAATAAAGAGCTGAATGATGTATTAGATGAAAAAAAGACCCTGAGCGATTTTAAACCATTTCCTGCTACTGTAATTGGTAGAAATCCTGATCGTTGGCATGAAATCATTATGATAGACAAAGGAAAAAAAGATGGCATTAAACAAAATATGGCTGTTATGACCGCAAAAGGCTTAATTGGAAAAGTGAAAAATGTAAACCAATTCAGCTCAACAGTTCAGTTACTCAGTGCAATGGATCCAAAGAACAGAATATCTGCATTCATCCAAGGAGATGCCAATGCCTACGGTCTCGTTGAAGGATATGACAAAGAAAAAAAACTATTATTAGTAAAAAGAATTCCATATGATGCAAAAATGAAAAAAGGACAAACGGTGATTACTTCTGGTTTAGGCGGGGTATTTCCTCAAGGTTTGTTAATTGGCAAAATTGTCGATGTAAAACCAGACCAATATGGGCTAAATCAAACCGCATATGTCAAACCAGGGACAAATTTTTATGATATTCAAAATGTAATCGTAATTAAACGAGCAATGACTCAGCCAGACTTGAGCCAATTAGGGAACGAAAAGGAGGGGGATTTGTGAACAAATTCCTTCTTCCTTTGATTTTCCTCATTCTGTTTATTTTTGAAAGTTTGTTTATTCAATTTTTGCCGTCCTATTTATTTGATAGTCAAAAGATTCTAATCCCTCATTTTCTAATTGTATCAATCTTTTTCTTAACCATTTTCGGAAATGAGAAACGTGGAATCGTCTATGGTTTAATTTTTGGTTTACTGTTTGACATAGTATATACAGAAATTATCGGAATCTACCTATTTATTTTCCCGCTTGTTACATATGTTGTCTCAAAAATCATGAAAGTTTTGCAAACGAATATTTTTATTGGTTCGTTTGTTTCTTTGATTGGTGTTGCTCTATTAGAAACGGGCGTTTTTGAAATGGACAAATTAATTCATATAACCAATATGAATTTTATGAATTTTTTAGAAATGCGTTTACTCCCTACGTTATTTTTAAATACAATCTTCATTATTCTTGCAGCATATCCGTTAAAACGACAATTTGAAAAATTTGCCGAAAGTTTGCGTGCTGATTAGGATTTTGCAATGTCCTTTAAAAAAGAGGAGTTTGCGGTGTTTTTGTCGAATCTCTTTATATTGAAAAGAAGTCCTTTTTCATAAGGTGCTTCTGTTTTCCTATTGAGGTGAATACTCTTCATGAAAAAACAGCAAAACGTAATTATTAAAGGAACAAAGGATGGTTTAACCCTGCATTTAGCAGATGACTGCTCCATTCATGACTTGAAAATAGAACTAGACGAGAAACTCTCTTCAAATGTACATGATGAAGATAGACCATTAATCCCTGTTAGACTTGAAACAGGCAATCGCTATTTAACAGAGAAGCAGCAAGAAGAATTGAAAGAAATTGTTCGGAAAAAGAAAAATCTTGTTGTCGAAGAAATTGACTCTAATGTTCTTACAAAGATGGCAGCTGAAAAAGCGAGAAAAGAAAATGAAGTGGTGACAGTTGCAAGAATGGTACGCTCTGGTCAAGTACTAGAGGTAAACGGTGACCTTCTCTTGATTGGTGATGTAAATCCTGGAGGTGCTGTGATAGCAGGTGGAAATATTTTTATTATGGGAACCTTACGAGGGATTGCCCATGCCGGCTGCTATGGAAATGAGCAAGCAGTCATTGTTGCGTCCAGCATGAAGCCAACCCAATTAAGGATAAGTGAATGTATAAATCGTGCACCAGATCATGTTCAGCTTGAAGCAAATCATGAAATGGAATGTGCATACATAGATAGCAATCGGCAAATTGTAGTTGATAGATTACAAGGATTAGTAAATATTAGGCCCGATTTAAATAGATTTGAAGGGGGACGTTAAAAGTGGGAGAAGCAATTGTCATTACATCAGGTAAGGGCGGCGTTGGTAAAACAACAACTTCTGCTAATATTGGTACAGCATTGGCCCTCCAAGGTAAAAAAGTATGTTTAATTGATACAGATATCGGTTTAAGGAACTTGGATGTCGTAATGGGGCTTGAAAACAGAATTATTTACGATTTAGTTGATGTAGTTGAGGGCAGATGTAAAATGCATCAAGCCCTCGTTAAGGATAAACGTTTTGATGATTTATTATATTTACTCCCAGCAGCTCAAACAACAGATAAATCAGCAGTTAATCCTGAGCAGATGAAAGCATTGATTAACAGCTTAAAGCAAGATTATGATTATATTATTATTGATTGTCCAGCAGGCATCGAGCAAGGTTATAAAAATGCCGTTGCTGGCGCAAATAAAGCAATCGTTGTGACAACTCCTGAGGTTTCAGCTGTTCGTGATGCGGATCGAATTATCGGACTGTTAGAAAAAGAAAAAGATATGGAACCGCCTAAATTAGTCATTAATCGAATTCGAAACCATATGATGAAAAACGGCGATATGCTGGATGTTGATGAAATTACAACACATTTATCGATTGAATTAATTGGAATTGTGATTGATGATGATGAGGTTATTAAAGCATCCAATCATGGAGAGCCCATTGCGCTTAATCCAAATAATAAAGCTTCCATTAGCTATCGCAATATTGCCAGAAGGATTCTTGGAGAATCTATCCCTCTTCAGCAGCTTGACAATAATGAAAAAGGTGTCTTTTCAAAACTAAAAAAGTTTTTCGGTGCTAAATAAGTAAGGGTCAGTTCCATTAGGAAATCATTTATTCCTTTTGGATGGGCTCTTTTTTTATTTTCTACATTTGATTTTGAATTCATAGCTAAATATCCCTCTGTTGAAGGCATACTCTTTTATGGTTATTCATAGACTTGTACAAAAAGTGGGAAAAGGGTGGATAGGAATGAAGTCAAGAACGGAGGAAATTCGCCGCAGGATTGCAAAACGAAGAAGGGACATGGATAAATCCGCAACATCCATGAAACGCAATCAAGTTCTGCCAGGTGATGTAGAAAAATATGGATTCAGTCAATTAGTTTCATATGAGGGCGGTGGTCGTGATGAAGAGACCCACCCGCTGTTTAGAATGGAATTTTTTTTGTTTAAACTATTACTATCGGCTTGTCTCGTGCTTGTCATTGCTATTTTATTTCACAATCAATCTGATTCACTAGACAGAACAAGGAATATGGTGCAAAAAACAATGGAAAATGAATTTCAATTTGCAACCGTGACAAATTGGTATGAAGATAAATTTGGAAAACCATTAGCACTCCTCCCATTTAATGAAAAAAAGCAACCTGCAGAAAAAGTGTCTGAACAAGAATATGCTGTGCCAGCGTCAGGAAGAGTGGTAGAGAACTTTGTTAAAAATGGTCAAGGAGTAATGATTGAAACAGGTAAGGGCACTCAAGTAAAGGCTATAAACGAAGGTATGGTAAAATTTGCCGGGAATTGGGAAGGCCTTGGTAAAACGGTGATAATCCAGCACGCTGATAAAACAGAGTCATGGTATGGAGATCTTGAAGATATTAAAGTAAATTCATATGAATATATTGAAAAAGGCAAGGAAGTTGGCACAGTATCAACGAGTAATAGTGAAGATAAAAAGGGCTCCTATTATTTTGCTTTCAAAAAAGGGGATAATTTTATCGATCCCATCCAGGTGATTCACTTTGAGTAAGGCAAAATACTTAATCCAGCATGTACAAGTACATCCATTATTATGGATTATCATAGGTATTTCTATTATTACTGCCCACTTTATGGAGCTTTCTATGTTGCTGGGCATTATTTTTATTCATGAAATGGGTCATGCACTTGCTGCAACTTTTTTTTCATGGAGAATTAAAAGGATTGTGCTGCTCCCATTTGGTGGGGTTGCAGAAATGGATGAACATGGGAACCGACCTTTAAAAGAGGAGTTAATCGTCGTTATTTCTGGTCCTTTGCAGCACATTTGGATGGTGGCTGTATCGTTTCTTTTATACTCTGTAGAATGGATCCCACACGACATGTTCCAGGTTTTTTTTCATTATAATATGATGGTTTTGATTTTTAATCTATTTCCCGTTTGGCCGCTTGATGGTGGGAAACTGCTCTTTCTCCTATTTTCTTTGCAAAAGCCATTTCCGACTGCACATCAGCAAACACTTGTTATTTCCATCATTTGTTTAAGCCTTTTTTCACTGGTTATTTCTTTAACAGCTCCCACCCATTTAAATGTTTGGATTATTATTTGTTATTTATTTTTCTCTTTATATCATGAATGGAAGCAACGTCGGTTTGTGTTTATGCGCTTTTTATTAGAAAGACATTATGGTAAAAATGAAGGTCCTTATTTACTTAAGCCAATTAAGGTAAACAAAGAAGAATTACTGATTGATGTTTTAGAACGTTTTCAACGGGGCTGTAAGCATCCGATTTTGATTGAGGGGAATAGAAACGAGAAAGGAATGTTAGACGAAAATGAAGTATTGCACGCCTATTTTACTGAAAAACGTTTAACAGATAAAATAAGCGATCTAATTTTTTCATATTAAGCAAAAACGGTTATAATAATGACATCAAGATAAAAGGTGAGGGCTATAGATTGAAAAAATTGATAGTAAATTATGCCGCAAGAGAAAAGCGATATGCTCTAGTCATCAACAATCGGGTTGAAAAATTAGTGCTGGACCGCCCTGAATATCATTCCCTTGTCGGCAATATTTATGTTGGAACGGTGACAAAGGTTTTACCGGGGATGAATGCTGTTTTTGTTGATATTGGTGAGAAAAAAAACGCCTATCTGCACCGGGATTTACTTGCAGCATATGTATTATCAAATGATAGTAAAAAAGATCAGATGAGTGTTACGAAGTTTGTGCATCAAGGCGAAAAAATCATTGTTCAGGTTAATAAAGATGCAACAGGAACAAAAGGAGCAAGGTTAACTGGAATCAAGGAGATTCAAGGGAACAATCTGATTTATATGCCTGAGGGCCGCTATGTTGCCGTGTCAAAAAAGATTTCCCATGAGGAAGAAAGAGCATCCCTTCGTCACCTCGGAACCCGTATTAAGGAAGAGGAGGAAGGGATTATTTTTCGTACTATGAGTATTTCGGCATCTGAAAAGGAATTGTTTGAGGAACTTGATGAGTTGAGAATGAAATACAAGGAAATGATACGGGCTGCAGATTCCTGTAAAAAGCCTTGCATGCTTTTTCAGAAAGAAACATTTGTCGACATGCTAACTAGTACGATGGAAGCGATGAATTATGGAGAGGTTATCGTTGATGATCTTGATTTAAAACAAAAGTTAAAGTCAAATGCGTTTGTGAAAAATGGGAGCGTAAAGGTAAGCTATTTTCAACAGAAGGAAAATATATTTTCCGCAAATAGAGTAGAACATGAAATGGAAAAAGCATTAAAAAGAGTCGTGTGGCTAGAAAATGGCTCCTATCTTATTTTTGATGAAACCGAAACATTAACGA
>DATFAH010000212.1:0-2170 GCA_035254805.1 Caryophanales bacterium
CTCCAAGTGTTTCGTAATCATTTACTCTTCGGAAATAGGCAAGAAACACATAAAGGATATAAGTTGTTGTCACATGGGCTATTTGGGCATCAAAATCCCGTGATTGGCATTTTCCTAACTTTAGATGTTGTTTGACCCTGCGAAAGAAAACTTCAATTGTCCAGTGAATCGAATAAATTTCCATCATTGCTAGAAAAGACAAGGTTGGATCTGTAGAAAGATATAGTTTCCAATCCTTTTGATAAGGAAAACGGCAGAAATATAGTTTCACTTCTCCTACACCTTCATAGTCCACAATAACTTCAAAATAACGAGTATTTCTTTTACGGCACCGTTTTTCTTTTCCTTCTTTCTTCAACGTACTCAACAGTTGTTTGGCATTGAGTTTAGAACCGTTATAGGTATAATATCGTTTATCTTTTCGGACAGTACAAATAACATGCAGAGCTTGGTTTTTGATTTCTCTTATCGATTGGATAAACCCTTTACTGCTAAACCAGCTATCTACAAGTACATATTTTGCTTTAATTCCATGTTTAACGGCTCTTTTGATCATTCTTATTCCATTGGTGATTTTGTCCACTGTACATTCTTTTCTTCTCTTTTGCCCATTTGAACCAGATTTACATTGTTTTTTGAATTGTTCTTTTCTGTATTTTGCCTTTAGTTTTTTCTCGGAATGAAGGCTAAAATCAAGTGGTATCATAGATTTTATGTCAAAAAAACCAAGTGTCAAGTTCTTAAATCCTAAGGTCTTTTTGACACGTCCAGCTACATTGATCATGAATATACGTGATGTTTTCCAACTTCCTCCCGACACGACTATCAACCGTATCATCTAAGATAAAGGCAGCGTTATCCGCCACTTTCTGTTCAGGATTTACCAGCCGTTGGAATTGCTTTGATATGTTTAATAGGAGGCTTCTCCAAGGCATTTGCTCATTATTTTTCAAACGATAAAGAGCATCTTTGTTCATTTCTGTAACCTTTTGATAGTCGCTCTTGAAAAAGGCGTTCACACTGTTAAGAAGCATTAAAGGAAAGACGAGTAAAAGCGTAATAATGTCGGTGACGGAATATCCTTCTTGTTTTTTAAACCCAACTTTGTGACATAGAGAACGAAATTTGAAAGTCCTCATGACATCACTTATAATTGAGTTAATGGAATATCCATGGGTTTTTAATACCTTCTGGATTTCATTCAAGTTAGTCTGCATGATAACACGTCCTATTTGGTGGATTTGGAGTCGATACCATAATCATACCAAAAATCAGTGTTCATGCGGACTTTCTTGCTTTTTAGGATCCATAACTATAATATTTTTTATTGATTTAGTTGGGTGCGAAACTCAAGTTATAAAATTAATCTTTCGTTATCTCCACAGGAAAAAGCTTCCGGTAATGACAGCTTAGCTCTTATACTCTTGCTCCCTAAAATGGAATAACGGAAACGCTCATATTATCTTGTATATTTGAGAAAGGTGTACTACCGACAAATCGGAACTATATTATACTCTAAGACATTTTTTATACAATTATTTCAATATTGTCCGTTAAAGCAAATCTCCATATTTTGATTATGCTATTATGTAAAATAACTTAATAATCTATCAAAAGAATGGATCTCAGCATAAGGATTTATTTCGGTATCATTCTTGATCATTTGAGGATTGAACCATATGCCCTTTATATTTGCAATTTGACAACCACCAATATCCTTTTCAATGTCATCTCCAACGAATAATGCAGCTTCCGGTTGAACATTAAGCTTATTTAATGCTAATTCAAATATGCGTTTGTCAGGTTTACTAAATCCCACTTCTTCAGAAATAATGATTATATCAAAACAACTATTTAAATTAGTGTTAATTATTTTAGCTTTTTGTCTCTGAGTTGAGCCGTTTGTTATAATTGCAACTTTAACATGCATCTTTAAAGTATTTATGATATTTATAGTATCTTGGTCTATAGAAAAACAATAAGGAAAATTATTATTCCAAAAATCTTGAATGTCATTGCGTGGCAATCTATATTTTGATGGAAATTCATCAAAAAATGATTCCAAAACTTTTACTTTGTCTCTACAGCCATAGCTTCTTTTATCATATTCCTTGAATTTCTGTAACATTTCCTTTTTTACTGAATGTTGTTTAACATCCTCATAACACTT
>DATFAH010000213.1:0-4625 GCA_035254805.1 Caryophanales bacterium
ATTTCCTTTAAAAGAAATATAACTTGTGATTAAATCAATTACCTTTTGAATAGCATCCTCATTCGGATTTAATTTTGAGTGGTGTAGTCCAAATGGGGAATCAACCCCTACCCAAAACATAAAACCGGGAATCTCTTTTAACATGTAACCAAAATCTTCACCAGTCATAGCTTCCCTACACTCAATTACCTCAACATCCGTCTCATTTTGAACAAATTTAACAAACTCTCTGGTCAATTCCCCATTATTAAATACTTGGTGGTACATTGAACCAAAATCGATCGCAGCCTCACACTCAAATCCTGTTTCAATCCCCTTCACAACAGCTTTTATCCGCTCTTTCACCTTTGCCATTGACTCAGGTGATAATGTTCTAATAGTCCCTTCTAGCCTTGCTCTTTCCGCAATAATATTTTGAACAGTTCCTCCCGTGATTTTTCCGATCGTAATGACAGCACTATCAAGCGGGTCAATATTTCTTGAAATAATGGTTTGCAATTGAGTAACAAGTGTACATGCTGCGATCACCATATCATTTGTTTGATGAGGTCTTGCGGCATGCCCTCCCTTACCCTTCAGATCAATAAATAATTCTGAAGTATTAGCAAATAAGAGCCCTTCTTTAATCGCAATTGCACCAACTGGATACTCTGGTGCTATATGAAGGGCCAAAATGATATTTGGCATCCATTCCTGCATCATTTCTGATTTAAGCATTGGTTCAGCACCGCCTGGCCCTTCTTCTGCTGGTTGAAAAATAAATAACAAATCATCTTTTATTTGGTTCTGAACGAAATATGTCAGGGCTCCAAGTGCTATACTCATGTGGAAATCATGTCCACATGCATGCATTTGCCCGTTATGTTTTGATGCGAAGGGAAGTCCTGTTTCTTCTTCAATTGGCAGTCCATCAATATCAGTACGATAGCCAATAATTTTCGTTGGATTCAACCCTTTAATCTTAACGAACAGGCCCGTCTTCCACTTTTTTATCGTCATCCGTTCTTGTGGAAGTAACTCAAGATATGACAATAAGTAAGCTTGTGTTTTAAACTCTTTCAAACCTAGTTCAGGAATTTGGTGAAGATCACGACGCATTTTTACAAAAGGGTTCATATTTATCCTCCAGGCTAGAAAGAAAACGTGGAAAGATTTCCACGCTTTTCTTCAAATTATTATAGTTGACGAAGCTCTTGCTTAATTTCAGTCTTTGATTTTGTTTTAGCATCAATTTCTTTAATTTTTCTTGCCGGGGTACCGGCAACTACCGTATATGGAGCAACATCGTCAATTACGACTGCTCCTGCCGCAACAACAGCACCTTTTCCGACGGTACATCCTTCAAGAACAACTGCATTGGCACCAATGACAACATCATCTTCAACGATAACTGGCTTTGCAGAAGGCGGCTCAATGACACCTGCTAAAACGGAGCCTGCGCCAATATGACAGTTTTTCCCAACGGTAGCTCTTCCACCTAAAACAACATTCATATCAATCATGGTTCCTTCACCAATAACAGAACCAATATTAATAACGGCTCCCATCATAATAACGGCATTATCACCAATTTCCACTTGGTCGCGGATAATGGCACCTGGCTCAATACGTGCTTTAATATTCTTGGTATTTAGCAATGGAATCGCTGAATTACGGCGATCATTTTCTACCACATAATCTTCTATTTTTGCAAGATTTGCTTCAAGTGCCGGATTAATTTCTGACCATTCCCCAAATACAATTCCAGTGTTTCCATTAATAAATGTTTTTGCTTGGCTGCCAAAATCAATACCTTCCAAATCACCTTTAACATAAACCTTTACAGGTGTTGATTTTTTGCTATTTTGAATAAAAGAGATGATTTCATTTGCATCCATCATTTTCATATTACAGCCTCCTATATATAGATGTAGATTAAAATTACTTTAACAAACAAAAGTATGGAAAACAAGAAAAACGTTAATTGGATTCAGCGATATATTCCTTCATTAATTCCGTAAAGGCCTGAACCTGCTTTAATTGAAATGATGATTCATATCCTAAAAGCCATGTATCCCTTTTTAACGGCTCTTTTTTCCATCAAATAGAGGTATTACCCAGATAAAGTTAAAAGTAAGACAGCCCCTTAGTACTGGGAGCTAAAAGACTTGTTCTTGTTTATTTTTTTATATGTTTATTTAGTTGGTTTAAAACCGTGCTGCGCGGCAAAATCCCCTCAAATAATCCCTCTTGTGTTTCAACACAAAGGAATGGATGGTTGATCAATAATTCAAGACAAACTTCTAAAGATTCATTTGTCTTCACTCGCGGAACGGCTTTATTCATGACTTCTTCTACATGACTTTCTTCAAGTTTCTCAAATTCAATTCTTTCAAGTCCCAAGATTGATTCCATAATGATGGGAGTACTTATTAATCCATGGAGTTTATAATGCGAGTCTAAAACAGGAATGGCTGTATACCCACTTTTCGTTAATACTAATAATGCATGTTCAAGATTATTGCCAATTTGAACATGGGCAACCCGTTCAGAAGGTATCATTACATCAATCATGTCAAATGTTAAAATTCCCCTACCGCGAAGATGGATCATTACCAAAAACCCCTTAAAATTTGTTTTTAGACAAATACATTCTAACACAGTTTAAAAGGGAATGTCCTTTTTAGACATATTATCCTTTGCTTGTTTCAATGTTTCTTTTTGTAAATCGACAGTGTGGACAATGAAAAATAACATTTTGATTGGACTGTGCTGTTAAAACATTCGTTATTTCAGTTTCCTGATACAAAAAAAGAGCCAAAATGGCTCCATTTTTACTGAATTAAATCAAATATTTCAATTGTAATCATATCAATATTATCAAACTGATAGCGTTTTGGTTTTTCTTTTTCATTGTACACTTCTAGCTCATACGTTTCTGTTTTTGGATGAAACGTTACTTGACATTTCCTTTCCCCATTTACCTCGAAATACCGTTGTGCTGGTTCAGCGCCAGTCGATTGTTCTTGAAGGTTTTTTAAACGTGTTAATATACCTTGAAGCTGTGACATATGCTTTTCCTCCTTTAAAACAAAACAAACACTATACTGTTATGTTTCTTCTTTAGTATGTTTCTATTCAAGCCGATTATTGCCAGACCGAAATTTACGTTTTTCAACATACCAATATTAACAGAATAAAATAACGTAAAGTATTTGTCCAAGCAAAAATAAATTATTTATGTAATTTCTTTAAAAAAACTTGCAAATAACGAGGAAGTGCGATAAATTTTACCATTCATTATTATTTGCCTTATGTAAAATATTTGACGGTATTTGATCATATAAATATTTATCCACTTTCCATTCACGATCCATTTTTTTTAAGTAAATCCCTTCATAATGGCTCTTGTAACCAACAGGCCCCTCTTTATTTTCTGGAAAAAATTCAAAAACATAAATTTCATTTTCTGAGATAACGATTTTCGTCTTATCGGAAAATTGATAATAAGGAATATAATATTGGGCAAAATCA
Source organism: Caryophanales bacterium (assembly GCA_035254805.1). Taxonomy (GTDB): domain Bacteria; phylum Bacillota; class Bacilli; order Bacillales; family Cytobacillaceae; genus JAUZPL01. The sequence continues at coordinate 3,514 of DATFAH010000213.1, forward strand.
CTGCCATAAGTTAAAAATTTTCCATTCTCCATTTGGATATTTTCTTTCCAAAATAGTTCTTGATATTCAGATGTAAAATACAGATCCAAAATCTTTTTTATTTCCGCTTTTGTCCTTTCTTTTTCACTTAAAGAAACTTGAGCCTTATAGGCATCCTTTAAGAAAGCAAAAACCTCATTTTGGGTATGTAAATCTGTCATAGCTTGAGGAGAAAACGGCACAAGTACAAAGAATAATAACAAAATAAACGCGAATGTTTTTTTCATAAATTTCTCCATTTCATATAAGATCATTTATTAAATTTTAACAATAAATTCCACTATAATATTAAAATTCATTCGTAAAATAACTTCAGCATTTGACAATAAAAATTGTTTTTTCTGTAAAAATAACAGGTATCTTCTCGAGAAAAGAAAAAAAGAGACTCCCGATAGGAAATCTCTAGAAAAATTCATTCTGTTCAAATAAGTATTGGAAGGTAATATCAATAAAGAGAAATTCATTTGCATTCATTGGGAAAGAAAAGGTACGAATGGTCTCTCCTGTTTCAAGATCACTGTACAAATCAGATAAGATCCCTTTTTTTTTATTTCTCATCTTAAATATATTTTCTAAAAAGTATGGGCGCCAGCTCCAATTTTTATGAATGTATTCTGTTTGGATTTCCCAGCCTATATCTCCTTTAAAAAAGTTTGGAGACTTTTGAAAGCCATCTTCATCACAAACATACATCCGAAAGGCGATTTGATCCATTTCATTCATTAAGAATTCAAATAATTCTTCATAGGATGTTTTTTTACTCTTCAAGGTGATTTCCTGTACTTTTAATTGAAAAAATTCAGCTGTTGAGTAAAATGATTCTAGTTTTTTCTTCTCAAATGAGATAAAATCATGGAACTTCTCTTTTAAGCGGTCTTTCCAGATATTATGGTCAATAAAATCGGGATTAGGTTTTGATAAATAAAAGCCTTGGTAGTATCTTCCCCCATTTTTCCAGGCAAATTGCAATTGGTATTCCATCTCAATATTTTCAAATAAAAGAGTAGCACCAATTTTCCTTGCTAATAATGACAATGAAAATAAAATATCGTGAAAAGCCGTTCCAGCGGAAT
>DATFAH010000214.1:0-4098 GCA_035254805.1 Caryophanales bacterium
TAAAATTCCCATTAGCGGTGTTAAGAACGCGAAACCATACCACTCTTTTTTTCCAAGAAAATACGCAGCCGGATATACACCTACAAATGCGAATGGCAAAATCCAAGTTAACACAAAACGAATGACATAATTATATATGTCGACTGGATACCTACCATAATTGCTGATGTTATACATCATCGGCATAATATCTGTCCTGGCATCCGCCCAGAAGCTGATGCAGGCGAGCATGACGAAAACCCCGCCATAGATAAGGGCACCACCGACAACAAAGATGATAAATAAAAATGGATCAAACCATTTTAATTCAAGGCCTAATCGGCTGCCAGAATAAATCATGACCGCTAGTCCTGTAATCCCACCTAACAGTGACTCCAATTCCATTCGTTCAAGGACAATTTGAAAAAGACTATGAATCGGCCTTGTTAAGATTCGGTCAAGCTCCCCTTTCACAATATACCGTTCATTAAAATCCCAAATATTAAAGAATGCCGAAAACAAGGCAAATGGAACAAGAAAGAAGCCATAAATAAAAATAATCTCATCGCGAGTCCAGCCGTGTAATAATTGGGTATGACTAAATACAACTAAAATAAAGATAAAATTGACGGCCTGTGATAATAAATCAGAAAGGAACTCCACAAATAAATCGGTCCGATATTGAAATCTTGTTTTTATATATTGTGACATGTATTGAAAAAGCATTGAACCATAAAACATTTATTAGCCCCCTTGAATGATCAATTGCTTTTTTGCTAGGATCCAAAGCAATTGAATCGGCACAATCAGTATCACAACCCAGAAAAATTGTTCCCAGATGGCTGTCAATGCTTGGTGATGAGAAAAACCACCAGTAAAAATCATACTTGGAATATAGCTGATCCCTTGGAATGGAAGATACTTCATGATCTCCTGAACCCAGCTTGGAAAAAAGCTGATTGGAAGCAGCAGTCCGGAAAACAGATCAATTACAACACGTTTCGCCCGAATTAAACCAGCATTATTATATAAAAAGAACGTCGTAATGCCTGTTAACAAATTAAGTTGGGTATTAATGAGAAAGCTTAAAACAGTGGAAATAGCAAACAATCCCCAAATCGATGGATTCCAGGTGAATTTAACCGGAAAAATAAAGGAGGCGATCACAATCCCAGGAACAGAAAAGAATAAAAGCCGAAAAAGACCTTCACCAAGTCCCGCCATTGTTTTCATTCCTAAATAGCTATAAGGCCGAATCAGTTCAATCGCTACCTTACCTTCCATGATTTCACGGGCCATTTCACGGTCAATATTATTAAAATAAAATGCCCTTGCCATCCACGCTACCGCCACATAGGTAGTCATTTGAATAACAGACAGTCCTTCAATCTGTTGTTTATCACCGTAGATTGCCGACCACAGAAAATAGTAAGCACCAATATTAATACTGTATATAAGAATTCCCGTATAATAATTTGTCCGGTAGGCGAGCATCATTAAAAAACGGATTCGGATCATTTCAAGATATTTATCCACGTTCTTTTGCTCCCTTCTTAAACCGTTCCTTTTTCGTATATGTTTCTGATAATTTCCTCAGTAGAGGTTTCGTTAATTTTGATATCTTTTATTTTAAACTTAGCGACAACTTTGGCGATTACTTGGGACACTAGTTCATCGATATCTTCTATTAAAGCTGTGAAAATTTGTTCCTCTTCATCCACTTCCCATTTTACCGGCATTTCTTTTGTTAGTTGCTGCAGCGTATTTACATCAACCATTTCTAAAAATTGAAACTGCAGTTCTTTTTTGTCACCCCAAGTTTCTTTCAAACTTCTGAGCGCCCCGTCATATATGATTTTTCCTTCATCAAGCATGATAACACGCTCACATAACGCTTCGATATCCGATAAATCATGGGTGGTCAAGAGAATGGTTGTATTGTATTTTTCATTAATTTCTTTTAAAAATTCGCGGATTTTTAATTTTACTAGTACGTCCAGTCCAATCGTCGGCTCATCCAAAAACAAAAGCGGTGGATTATGAATTAACGCTGCGGCTAATTCACATCTCATTCTTTGTCCAAGTGAGAGCTTTCGAACAGGTTTATCTAAAAGCGGTTCAATGTCTAGTGTCTTGATCACATGATCCATATGCTCGTTGTAATGGGCATCAGAGACTTTATAAACCTTTTTCAAAAGACGAAACGATTCCTGTACAGCGATATCCCACCATAGTTGGGAACGCTGGCCAAAAACGACACCGATGGTTTGGACAAATTTTTCCCTTTCTTTATGTGGATTCATTTCATTAACTGTGACACTGCCGGAAGTCGGTGTCAAAATGCCCGTTAACATTTTAATGGTTGTGGACTTCCCTGCCCCATTTTCGCCAATATAGCCAACCATTTCTCCTTTTTTAACCGCAAAATTAATATCATTTACTGCCTGATTAATTTTATAATTCCGGGTAAACAAATCCCGGAAAGCTCCCTTTAGACCGGCCCTGCTTGAGTATGCTTTAAATTCCTTCCGCAGGCCCTTAACCTCAATTGCATTATTCATCAAAAATCCTCCTTGAAAGACCCTAAAAACAAACGGTTTTAAATAAGTACTGCTCCAACATTTTAGTCTAGCTAAAGTTTGTTCATAACACAACTAATCAAGCCATTTATAGTTGGATAGAGTGAAAATTTACGAAATAATAGTTTGAACGAAAAAAAGTGCTAAAATAAGAAGGTATTATTTTAAGGGAGGAAAAATTATGCAATTCATTCAATCTGAACGTTTACATAAAGAAGCACTTCGGCATATTGTCGGCGGTGTCAACAGCCCGTCCCGTTCTTTTAAAGCAGTAGGTGGCGGTTCACCTGTTGTGATGGAACGGGCACAAGGAGCATACTTCTGGGATGTTGATGGTAATCAATACATCGATTATCTTGCCGCATACGGTCCGATCATTACTGGCCATGCCCATCCACATATTACAGAAGCCATCAAACGGGCGGCAGAGACTGGAGTCCTTTACGGGACACCGACTCCACATGAAATTAAACTTGCCAAAATGTTAAAGGAAGCGATCCCAGCACTTGATAAAGTCCGGTTTGTGAATTCTGGAACTGAAGCTGTTATGACAACAATCCGCGTTGCTCGTGCCTATACTGGCCGAGATAAAATCATTAAGTTTGCAGGCTGTTACCACGGTCACTCGGATCTAGTACTTGTTGCTGCCGGATCTGGTCCATCTACGCTTGGAACACCTGATTCAGCAGGGGTTCCAAAGAGCATAGCCCAAGAGGTCATCACTGTACCATTTAATGATATTGAACCATTTAAAGAAGCATTAGAAAAATGGGGCGATCAAGTTGCCGCTGTCCTTGTGGAACCAATTGTCGGCAATTTCGGTATCGTGGAACCACATCCAGGATTCCTGCAGCAAGTAAATGATCTTACACATACAGCAGGTGCCCTCGTTATTTATGATGAAGTCATTACAGCTTTCCGGTTTATGTATGGCGGAGCACAGGATCTACTCGGAATTAAACCTGATTTAACCGCTCTAGGTAAAATTATCGGCGGCGGTCTTCCAATCGGAGCATACGGCGGCCGTAAGGAAATCATGGAAAAAGTCGCACCACTCGGACCTGCCTACCAAGCTGGTACAATGGCTGGAAATCCAGCTTCCATGCTTTCTGGAATCGCCTGTCTGGAAGTATTAAAACAAGATGGAGTGTATGACTATTTAGATCGGTTAGGCGCCATTCTTGAAGAAGGAATTTTAAAAGCGGCAAAAGAAAACGGAATTTCCATTACGATCAATCGCTTGAAAGGTGCCCTAACGGTTTACTTCACCGACGAAAAAATTGAAAACTATGAGCAAGCCCAAAATACAGATGGCGAAGTGTTTGCGAAGTTCTTCAAACTCATGCTCCATCAAGGCATAAACCTTGCCCCTTCTAAATATGAAGCATGGTTCTTAACCATCGCACATACAAAAGAAGATGTGGAAGCAACACTACGCGCTGCAAATAACGCATTCCAAGCTTTAAAAGCAGAATAAATATACATTCTTTATACAAACAGAGGACAGGAAACTGTCCTCTGTTTATTTTTAAGTTCGATT
>DATFAH010000215.1:0-2951 GCA_035254805.1 Caryophanales bacterium
TAACTTTGAGTTTTTCTTGTGTAATAACTATGTACGGAATGTCCGAATTCATGGACTAACGTAAATAGGTTATTCACATTGTCCTGCCAGTTCAAAAGAATATATGGATTTGTTCCATATGATCCTGATGAATAAGCTCCACTTCGTTTGCCTTTATTTTCATGCACGTCCACCCAGCGATTTTCAAATCCTTCTTTTAATACATTTAAGTAGTCTTCCCCTAATGGAGCAAGCCCCTTTAAAACGATTTCCTTTGCCTCGTCATATTTAATATCCATTTTTACGTCTTTTACAAGAGGTGTGTACAAATCGTACATATGGAGTTCTTTCAAGCCTAAGACCTTCTTACGCAGCTTTACATATCGATGTAATAAAGGCAGATGTTCATTCACTGTCTTCACAAGATTATCATACACACTCTCAGGTATATTATCTGAAGCAAGAGCAGACTGTCTTGCTGATTCATATTTTCTGACTCTAGCATTAAAATTGTCCTTTTTGATATTCCCACTTAACGTGCTGGCAAAGGTATTGCGATATTTACCATATGTCTCATACACTGCATTAAAGGCATCACGGCGTACACGCTGATCAGAGCTTTCAAGAAAACGAATATAGCGGCCATGGGTAATTTCCATCTCTTCCCCATTTTCATCTTTAATGGACGGGAACTCTAAGTCAGCATTGTTTAACATGCCAAACGTATTGCTGGACGCATTCATTACTTCACTTACCTCTGCTAGTAATGCCTCTTGCTCTGCAGATAGAACATGTGGCCTTTGCAAATTGATTTCTTCCAATGAATGCTTATATAGCTTTAATTCTGCTTTTTCTTCTAAGAAATCAGCAATTTTCGTCTCATCAATTGAAAGAATTTCTGGCACGATAAAGGCTAATTGACTGCCAGCTTGGGAATAAAGGTTTTTCATCCGATCATCTAAACCTTGGTAAAATGAATTGGTTGTATCTTGATCATACCGCATATGTGAATAGGAGTAGAGCTTCCCAATTTTCTCCAAAAGCTGATCCTGAAATGATAAGGCATTAAATAAAGCATCTGCACTTTCTCCAAGTTTCCCTTGAAATTTTTTCACATCAGCAATTTGGCTTTTAATACTTTGAAATTCTTTCTCCCATTCTTCATCACTTGAGAAAATATCTTCTAATCTCCATGTTTCCTCAACCGGTATCTCATTGCGTGTAGGAAGTGCCTTAGTTTTTGGTTCATTCGTCATTCTAAAATCCTCCATTTCTTTATTTCGCCTTTAAAATATTATACCCAATCACTCGTTATATCTTCTCAAAAAGGATTTCCGCATTTTCTCTAAAAAAGCGCTGGGTCAATTCTTCTTTTTCTCGATTTGTTAAAGGGATTATTATTTTTTTGCGAAATTTTATTTGATTTGAGCTTTCTCCTTCTAATACACCACATTTTTTTAATACAGCTACATACTCCTTTACAGCTTGAAAAGGATGGCTGCTAATCTCTTGTGGCGCATTTCGAATCTGAATTTGTCCCATCATGATTCTCTTTCTAAAGCTTTTTTCAACCTCCCTTAAAGAAATAAAGTCACCAGGATGCCTTTTACTTAATATATCAAGATAAAGGTAAGTTTGCCAAATAAATGCTGGAGTTTGAATAAGCCAGGAATGGGTAACCGGAAGGCCGATTTCAGGGGGCAATAAAAAAAGGTTCATTCTCAGATTGTATAGCTCATTAAGGAAATTTTTTTGCTTTGGATTTGGGTAGGCTGCCCAATGCATTTGATATAACTCTAATTTTTGTTTCCAAGCTTTGATGTTTAATTGAATATTCACTTTTGGTTCAACTAAATTTGAAACATGAATCTTATCAAGAGAGAGGAGTGATGTTTTTGCCTTAGCATTTTTAGTGGAAAATGGAAAGATGGAATAGAGAAGTTGAAAGATTTTTTGATCTGAAAAATAATAGGGTAAATAAAAATAACCTTCACTTGTCCTTCGTAGAAATAAATAGTGGAAATTGGTTAAACTTACTGTTCCATGATTAGTTGGCTTAAAATGGTTTCCCCCTAAAATCCAAAGTGGGGTATAACCGTGTTGTAGATAGTTTTCTGTCCTCTTGGTGAAAACCTCTTCTGGTATTATCGAGCATTGATATTCAAGGGCAAATTTTTTTCCGTGATAAATAAATAATATATCTGGGCACTGTCGAATTTCTTTGTCATAGTACTCAAGTTCGCAAGAAATCTTTTGATTTTTTAACCATTGATAAAGCTGAAGCTTACCTTTCATATGGTATTGTGTTTCATTTTCAAAAAAGTCTCGGCAGCTCCCACCCTTTTGATGGGCAAAATGAAAAATTCGTTTATCTCCTAGCTTAAGAGCTACTTTCTCTCCACATACCGGGCAAAAGAATTCTTCCCTTGTTCGTAAATAAAGAAGTGTTTCTTTTTTATACTCATACCCAAGACTCAGCTTTTTTCCGGATTTTGTTATGGCTGTTAACAAAAATAGATCACCTTCCTTTTAAACTATTTAATTTCTTCTTAAAGGGATGAAAATCCTTTATTAAAAAGAAATAAATTGCAGGCGCGATGAACTGGGGTTTGTGGTGAGAAGCGTTTCGCCGATATAACTGGGGTTTTCGCCGATATAAACCTTTTTTTCGCCGATAAAAATCTGATTTTCGCCGATAGAAGCTGATTTTTCGCCGATAGAGTGAAAATTTATCAAATATTTAGCTACAATTCCTGTATTTATCACGGAAAATATTGTTTTCCCACGAACCTCCTATTTATTTTTCCTTTAACAAAGAAAAAAGCCTTCCAATCTAAATTGGACAGGCATCGATTCATAAAAGCGGTGAAAGCAATCTTGCTGTTGATTCAAGTAAGCGATTGCCGAAATGCCTTTTTTGAAAGCTTTCCAGATCAAGTTTTTTTGCGTACTCCAAATCATTTATATATTCT
>DATFAH010000216.1:0-5168 GCA_035254805.1 Caryophanales bacterium
ACGTGTTTGTCATTGGGTAGAAAATGGTTGAAGGGTTAAAATTTTGGTCTACATCTGTAAAAATTCATATGCTTTTTACTTATTTTGGAATGAGGTATATAATAATAGCAAAGTTTCCTAGAGTAGGAGAATCTAAATGAAAATAGAAATAATTTATCGAAAAGGAAATAGGGATATTAATGAAGATTCTTTTGTTATCAATAAAGAGGATCAAATTTTTGCCGTGATAGATGGGGCAACAGGTGTTGGCGGATTGTCCGGGGATATCGCTTCTGGTATTATTCGTGAAGCATTGGAGACAGAGAACGGCGATATAACTGAACGAATTTTAAAGGGAAATGCGACTCTTGGTAAGAAAACAGTAGAGACTCTAGGAGAATCTACTATGGAGAATACCCCAAAATATAAGCGGAGCTCGTGTGGACTTGCGGCAATCCAACTCCCTCTATCAGGGATGAAAATGGAGTATGCTGCAGCGGCTGATTGCCTGTTTTTTTTACAATATAAGAATAATGAAATTCGCCAAATTAACCATGATTTAGTTGATCCATTGGATCGAGCAGTGATCGAATTGGTACAAAAGCAATGGAAACGATATATTTCTGGAAATGATGATCCAAATGAATGGGAACCATCAAAAATAAAACAAACCTTACAGGAAATTCGAGAAACAATCCTAGATATTTTGCAGGCAAACCGAAATAAAATGAATAATCCAGAAGGTTACAATATCATAGATGGAAGTAAAACGGCGGAAGAGTTCTTGGAAAGTGGTGTAATTCCATTAATCAATGTAAAGAAAATTTTACTTTTAACAGATGGTCTAAAAATTCATTCTCATAGACTCGAGCCAATTGAAAACGAATGGCTTTACTCTGCTAAAATAGCATTCGAACATGGTTTGTCCTATCTTGAAAAAACAATTTTGGATATGGAAATAAATGACCCTGCTTGCTATCAATACCCTCGTTTAAAACAGCATGATGATAAAACGGGAATCTTGATTCATTTATAAACTAAATCCCTTGGAATTCATTTATAAAAAGAAATGTGAAAACTAAATTTACGGTGATATAATAGAGAAATAAAGAAGGAGGTGATCCCATTGGAAAAGCAGATTTTAACATTGCTCCAGCAGATGGATAGTAAGCTTCAACAAATGGATAGTAGGCTTCAACAAATGGATAGTAAGCTTCAACAGATGGATAGTAAGCTTCAACAAATGGATAGTAAGCTTCAACAAATGGATAGTAAGCTTCAACAAATGGATAGTAGGCTTCAACAAATGGATGAAAAAATCAATCATATGGAAGAGAAATTAGACCTACATGGAGAAATTCTGAAAGAGCACAGTTTGATTTTAGGTGCTTTAATAAATGGACAAGAAGGATTAAAGGCTGAGCTTAGTGAAATGAGGCTTCAAAATGCCAAGGAGTTTGGTGAAATTAAAGCACATTAAAAAATCACGAAGACAGTATTGAAATTTTAAAGGAAGAAAGTTGGAATAATAGGAAGGGTATCCTAAGGATTCAAAAAACAATTGGATTAACTTAAAAAATATTTGATTCACCGGAAATTCCCCATCTTTATCTCCATTTTAATAATGTACCTCTCAATGAAAATCTCTCTTAACAAATGGATGTAAAAACTCAGTAAGAAATGTAAAAAAGTGATTGGTAAACCGATTGAAAATGGTCAAACATTGTTATATAACAAATTAAAGGATTGTGTTGAAAGAAAACTAGTGAACCTCTATTCTTTCCTAAAATCCCGGTGATGATATAATAGAAGCAATTTGGTACGAGGAGGATCATGATGAAGAAAAAAAGTTGGGTCATCATGTTGATCCTTTGGATGGCTATCATCTTTACCGCTACACAGCTTCCTTATTTTAAAGGTGAAAATACGGAGTCTGTTATCCATCAATCCGATTTTTTTGCTAACCATTTTGATACAAACCTACTGAACTTGATCGTTAGGAAATTAACCCATCTTACTGTTTTTGGGATTTTAGCCGTTTTGTTTTTTAAATCAATCGGACGGGTTCGATATCGGTATCTCCTAACTTGGTTGTTTACTTCTCTTTATGCACTTTCAGATGAGTGGCATCAATCCTTTGTACCTGGAAGGGAATCTTCGTATAAAGATGTTTTGCTTGATTCTTTTGGGGCATTCCTCGTTTTGTCTTTCATTTATCTTTTAAATAAGCGAAAAAAGCCAGTCTGAGTGACTGGCTTAGTTTGCTGATTAATTCCTCGACAGTAACACTTGGTCATTACTCTGATTTGGTGGAACCATCGGATAGACATTTTCCTCTTCCATTACATCAAACTCCATAACAACTGGCCCTTTGTGGCTGAAGGCCTCCCTAATGATTAGCTGTGCTTCTTCTTCCGATCGGGCATGAAGGCCAACTGCGCCATAAGCTTGAGCGAGTTTCGCGAAATCCGGTGAAGTCATTTTAACCGCAGAATAGCGATGATCAAAAAATAATTCCTGCCACTGACGGACCATGCCAAGATAGCCATTGTTCATAATCGCGATCTTAATCGGAAGCTGATACGTTACAGCAGTCATAAGCTCACGAAGGTTCATCTGAAAACTGCCGTCTCCAGAAATACAAATTACCTGATTTGCTTGGTTTGAAGCGGCTGCCCCGATCGCTGCCGGCAGACCATATCCCATTGTTCCCAATCCTCCGGAAGTGATGAGGGTCCTTGGTTTCGTGAAGGTATAATGATGTGCCGTCCACATTTGATGTTGACCCACATCTGTAACAACGATCGTCTCTTCTGTTGAAAATTCATGAAGCATCTTGATCACCCGATGTGGACTTAGGTAGCTGTTGGATTTATCAAAAAGAGGGACTGTTCGTTTCCACTCCACTGCCTCATTAACCCAAATCTCTGTGTTCCCCTTAATCCTCTCAAAGTTTAGTTGACCCTTTAATTGTGTGAGAAATTCTTTGGCATCACTGACGATAGGTAAGTCGACAGAGATAATTTTATTTATTTCGGTTGGGTCGATATCGACATGGATTTTTTTCGACTTTGGTGAAAAGCTACCCACTTTCCCTGTTGCCCGATCACTAAAGCGAACCCCGATACAAATCAATAAATCGCTATGGTGGACGGATTTATTTGCGGCGTAGGTACCATGCATTCCCAACATTCCTAAATACAACGGGTCTGTAGTATCCATCGAACCAATTCCCATCAGGGAGCTTACTACTGGGATACAGGTTTTTTGAGCAATCTCTTTTAAAATTTCTGAAGCACCTGAAATAACAGCACCTCCACCGATAAAAAAGACAGGCTTACGGGCGGTTTCAAGCAGTTTGGCTGCTGTTTCAATGGATTTTTGTGTATTTTTTGTTTTTGGTATGTTCACTTTTTGGGGCAGGCATTTTGTATCTTCGGTTAATTCGATTAGAACAGGACCAGGTCTTCCGCTTTCAGCAAGTGAAATCGCTTGTTTGACAACGCTGGTAAGATCTGAGTGTTTGTTAATTTTAAAAATATGCTTTGTAATGGGCATGGTAATACCTGAAATGTCTACTTCTTGAAAAGAGTTGTTCCCGAATGGAACGGCTAAAATAACTAACGGAACCGAATCACTGTGGGCCGTTGCTATACCCGTCACTGAATTCGTCACTCCGGATGCAGAAGTTAACAGGACAACGCCTGGTTTTCCTGTTGCCCGTGCAAACCCATCTGCCGCATGGACAGCTGATTGTTCGTGTTTTAATTGAACAAAACGGATCTCATTTTTGGGGAGTAACACTGCTTCTTCACATCCAAATACACATTCAACCCCATTTGCGAAAAAGGATGTAAAAAGGGAATCTACCATCATTTCACCTGATTTCTAGTTTTTTAATAGTCTAAAGGATTTAAATGAAATAATGTGTGAACTATATCATAGATAATTTAGAATATTGAAACTTTTGTAATGTATTTAGCTTTTTATTGAAACTTCTATCTCTAATGGATAAAATCTACTAGTACCTAATCAAGTGCTAGTTTAGAAGGGAATTTTGATATGATTCACGAAATAATTGAAAAAAACGACTTTTTTCATTGCTACCAGCATTTATATAAATTGAAGTGTATGTCGGCGATTGGTGCAGAACTTCTTCTTCGTACTGAAATGGGAAATCCTGAATTTATTTTTCAATTGGCAAGAGAAGAGAACAAGCTGTTCGAATTAGATACGAAATCAATCGATCGGGCGTTTCAAACCTTTTTTTCGCAACAAGAAATAGTTGGATTGTTATTTTCCAATATTTTTCCCTCCACGATTTTGCATCCGAATTTTCCATCCTTTGTAGCCTACCTCTTAGAACATTACCCAAATTTAAGCAAAAATGTTGTCTTCGAAATTATTGAAACAGAGAAAGTGGACGATGAAGAAAAACTGAAAGAGAAAGTTCAATTTTTAAAAAAATGGGGATTCCAAATTGCAGTAGATGATGTCGGCAAAGGCTGGTCCTCATTATGCTTAATCATTGAGCTCGAACCAGATTTTATTAAACTGGATCGATATTTTTCAATTGATCTAGCCAATTCCGCAAAAAAGCAAAAGATGATCAAGCTTCTTCTTCATTTTTTTGAAGATACCGACACGAAAATGATCCTCGAAGGAATCGAAACAAGCTCCGATTTACGAATGGCTCAATCATTGGGGATACACTTTTGCCAAGGGTATTTATTGTCAAAACCAATGCCGCTGATAGTTGTGTAAACAGCAGGCGGCCCGTTTATAGAAAATTGCTGTGAGATTGGCTGGTTTCGAATATAAAGTCCGAGTTTCATATAAAAAGCCTGAACTTCGAATAAAAAAGCTGAGTTTCGTATAAAAAGCCTGAATTTCGAATAAAAGTGCCGAATTTCGTATAAAAAGTCTGAACTTCGAATAAAAAAGCTGAATTTCGAATAAAAGTGCCGAATTTCGTATAAAAAGCCTGAACTTCGAATAAAAAAGCTGAATTTCGTATAAAAAGCCTGAATTTCGAATAAAAGTGCCGAGTTTCGAATAAAAAGTCTGAATTTCGAATAAAAAAGCTGAGTTTCGAATAAAAGTGCTGAGTTTCGAATAAAAAGTCCGAATTTCGAATAAAAGTCCGAATTTCGTATAAAAAGCCTGAACTTCGAATAAAAAAGCTGAAT
>DATFAH010000217.1:0-5225 GCA_035254805.1 Caryophanales bacterium
AGTTGATGCATTTCATGAAAACCATTTGTCGATTACAATTGACCCCCAAGTGGATGGTATTCGTTTCTTTTTTGATTTTAGCGGAATAATAAAAGAGAAAGAACGGATAGAACAATTCCTAGCCACGCCGATTAAAGCGGAATGGGGTATACATGTAAAGGAATTCTCTGAACACGAACTCGCACTTGAAGTTTTTATTCCATTATCTAAAGTGGAATAGTTCAATGTTTGCGATTCTCGTCCGTCATCAGTGAAAGAACAAATGCAGACGGGAGGAATAAGAATGTTTGTAGATCAAGTGAAAATTTATGTTAAAGGTGGAGACGGCGGAAATGGAATGGTAGCGTTTCGCCGGGAAAAATATGTTCCAAAGGGTGGTCCAGCTGGTGGGGATGGCGGAAAGGGTGCAGATGTTGTTTTTGAGGTCAATGAAGGCTTGCGGACACTAATGGATTTTCGTTTCCAGCGCCATTTTAAAGCACCCCGTGGTGAACATGGGATGTCTAAAAATCAGCATGGAAAAAATTCAAAGGATATGATTGTTAAGGTGCCGCCTGGAACAGTCGTTACGGATATTGCGACAAATGAAGTCATAGCTGACTTAGTTGAGCATGGGCAGCGGGCAGTTATTGCAAAGGGTGGCCGTGGTGGACGCGGGAATACTAGATTTGCTACACCTGCGAATCCGGCACCAGAGCTTTCGGAAAATGGAGAACCTGGACAAGAGCGTGAGGTTACACTTGAATTAAAGCTGTTAGCTGATGTGGGTCTAGTCGGTTTTCCGAGTGTAGGGAAATCGACATTGTTATCAGTCGTTTCTTCAGCTAGACCGAAAATAGCGGAGTACCATTTCACAACGATCGTTCCAAACCTTGGTATGGTAGAAATTGATGGCCGTAGCTTTGTGATGGCAGATTTGCCTGGATTGATCGAAGGTGCACATGCAGGTGTTGGACTTGGACATCAATTTTTAAGGCATATTGAACGAACAAGAGTGATCGTCCATGTCATTGATATGGCAGCAACTGAAGGAAGAGATCCCTATGAGGATTTTATAACCATCAATCAAGAATTAAAAGAATATAATTTGCGACTAATGGAACGTCCTCAAATCATTGTTGCAAATAAAATGGATATGCCTGAAGCGCAAGAGAATTTACAAAAGTTTAAAGAGCAAATGAAAGAGGATTTTCCAATATTCACAATATCCGCATTGACACAAAAAGGTCTGAAAGAAATGCTCCGTGCCATTGCAGATAAGCTAGAGGTAACACCTGAGTTCCCGCTTGAAGAGGAAGAGGATACTGGTGTTCACCGTGTTCTTTATAAACATGAGGCAGAACCTGAAGCGTTTAAAATTACGAGAGATCCAGATGGATCATTTGTCATTTCCGGTGAAAAAGTAGAGAAGTTATTTAAAATGACGGACTTTTCAAGAGAAGAATCAGTTCGCCGCTTTGCTCGTCAGCTTCGCGGTATGGGTGTTGATGACGCTTTAAGGCAAAAAGGTGCAAAAGATGGGGACATCGTTAAATTATTAGAATTTGAATTTGAGTTTATTGAGTAGCCTTTATAGATTTGAGGTTGAATAAATGAAAGCTGATAAATTGGATAAAAAATTTTTTCTAGTCCGCGAAGATGTCTTACCTGAAGCGATGAAAAAAACGCTTCTGGCAAAGGAAATGATTGAACGTGGGAAAGCTGACTCGGTCTTGGAAGCGGTTCATCGAGTTGATTTGAGCAGAAGTGCCTTTTACAAGTACAGGGATACTGTTTTTCCTTTTTCAACAATAAAGAATGAACGTTTAATCTCACTTTTTTTCCATCTGGAGGACCGTTCAGGGACCCTGTCACAACTTTTAAAAGTCGTAGCCTCCTCTGGGTGTAATATTTTAACCATTCACCAAACCATTCCCTTACAGGAGAGGGCAAACGTAACATTATCATTAAACACGTCAGGGATTATCATGGAGATTGAAGACTTACTTAGTGATTTACGCAGGCTAGAGTTTGTTGAAAAAGTTGAAGTGCTGGGAACTGGTGCATAAGGAACAGACTTTGTTCAAATGCATGGCTGTTCTCAGCCTTATTTTTTAGCTGGACAGTTTGTAAAATTCTGATTATGATTGATTTTAAAAAGAAAAAATCACTGAGAGTAGGGAAATGTTTGAAAGTTGGATACCTTGGCCCAAAGGCCACGTTTACTGAGTTAGCTGTAAATCAATTTTTCTCAAAATTTCATTCAGAACCGTATCGAACCATTCCAGAATGTTTGGACTCTGTAGTGAATCATGAAGTTGATATAGCGGTAGTCCCTGTGGAAAATGCTTTAGAAGGATCAGTTAATATCACGCTTGATTATTTAACGAGAGTGGTTCATGTGCCAATCATTGCAGAAATCACTACTCCGATAAGACAGCATTTGATGGTACATCCGGATCATCGGGATAACTGGAAAGACGCAACAAAAATTTTTAGCCATTCCCATGCCATTGCCCAATGCCATAAATTTTTACATCGATATTTTAAAGGAATACCTTTCGAAAGCACAAATTCCACTGCAGCCGCAGCTTTATTAGTTAAAAATCATCCTGAACAAAACTTAGCTGCGATCTCCAATGAATTAGCTGCAAAAGAATATGGCCTATCAATCGTGGAAAAGGACATCCATGACTATGATTTCAACCATACCCGATTTGTTGTTCTTTCAGACAACGATAAAGATTTTACATTTGAGGAGGAAGGGTTTACAGGTTATAAAACAACGGTAATGGTTACCCTCCCTGCAGATCATGCTGGTGCCCTGCATCAAGTACTATCCGCATTTGCATGGAGAAAAATTAATCTTTCTAAAATTGAGTCAAGACCGATGAAAACAGGTATCGGAAACTATTTTTTCATAATTGACATCGACCAAAAGATGGATGAGATCCTTATACCGGGAGCCATTTCTGAATTGGAAGCATTAGGATGCGGTGTAAAAGTACTTGGTTCATATCCTTCATACATCTTAAACATTGACTAAAACTAAAGGACCCGTAAAGGTCCTTTTATACTATGCCTCTATTAAAAACCCTGCCTTTTCAAGTGCTTCTACAGCTTGATCCAAGGCTGTTTCACTTTTGGCGGTTAGGGTGTGGAGATGAATACCATCTGTTAATACTGATAAAAAAGCAGCTTTTGTATGGATCACTTTTTCCATGAATTGTTTTACTTCTTGTCTGTTTGACACCATGATGGAAGCAGTTAAATCTCCATAGACAGGATGCTCAATTCGAACATCTTTAACGGTTACACCATGGTCAACAAGCAGGTTTAGTTCGGTTTCAGCTTCCTCTGATGTATGGCGGCATGCGATCGTTCTTTCATAAGAAGTGGATGCACCAGATTGATTCATATAAATATATCCTTGGCTAGTTGCAATAATAGGTTCTTTCTTCGCTTTTAGAAGAGTGATATCCCCGACAATTACTTGACGACTGACATTTGTTTTAGCTGCCAGCTCACTGCCTGTTATAGGGGCATCTGCTTCTTTTAATAATTGTAGGAGATGGGACCTTCGTTCCTCTCCCAGTAATTTCTTTTGCTCAGTCATATCGTAACACCCCTTGTGAATTTGTTTTCGTTATCCATTTATGAATGCAGTTCAAGATTTTTTGAACATTTTTTTCAAACCATTTCTATTTTTCCCAATTTATAAGACGCTAAGCTTTACAATGGCAAAGCCTGTGTGATTCCATTTTAGCATAACCTACTACCCTTCCAAACTCGAAACACTTTATGTTCTCCAATTTAGGTTTCTCAAAACGAAAAATACTTGTTTTTAGTTTAAAACTGTGCAAATATATATGTCAAGACAATTGTTAACCTTGGGGGTTTACATAATGAAATTTGATGATGTTTTAATTGTTGGCAGTGGTGTTGCAGCATTGCAATTAGCTGTTTCGATCAGCAGGGATTTGAATGTGAGAATTATCACAAAATCAGAATTGAAGAATGCGAATTCGTACTTAGCGCAAGGTGGTATAGCTGCTGCGATCGGCGTCCATGATAATCCATCAAAACATTATTTCGATACAATCGAGGCAGGTAGATTTCATAATGATGAAGAAACTGTACGGAAAATATTAAAAGAGGGTCCTGAACTTATCTATGAAATATCTAGGGAAACAGACTATATTTTTGACAAAGATCCACTTGGTAACATTCTCCTAGGAATGGAGGGTGCCCATAGTGAGAAGAGAATTGTACACAGTGGTGGGGATGCTACCGGAAAAAACTTAGTAGAATCGTTAATTAGTAGATTAAAAGAAAATGTAACTGTGGAAGAAAATGTTTTTGCATATGAATTGATGATCAATCATTTGGAGAATCGATGTATCGGCGTGAAAGCAAAACATCAAAATGGGACAATTCATTTGTACTATGGGACATCCATAATCATTGCGACAGGAGGTTGTGGCCAATTATATAGCTTTACCTCGGCTGCCCCAACTGTAACTGGTGACGGGATTGCTATGGCCTATTTAGCAGGGGCTGAAATTAGGGATATGGAGTTTATTCAGTTCCATCCGACTTTACTTTATAAAGATGGCGAAACAAAGGGGTTAATTTCAGAAGCAGTCAGAGGGGAAGGAGCTATCTTAGTCGCAGATGACGGAACACCCATAATGGAAGGGGTCCATCCCTATAAGGATCTTGCTCCAAGACATATTGTTTCGCAAACCATTTATGATTATATTAGGGGCGGGCATGAAGTATATTTAGACATTTCAACTATTGTAAATTTTGAAAAGAGATTTCCTTCCATTACTTCCATTTGCAAAGAAAATGGGATCAATTTGTCGGAAGGGAAAATTCCAGTGGTCCCTGGAAGCCATTTCTTAATGGGTGGGATAAAAACGGATGTAGCCGGCCGTACCTCATTAACAGGACTTTATGCCATTGGGGAGGCCTCCTGCACAGGACTGCACGGTGCTAATCGCCTGGCAAGTAATTCCTTATTAGAAGGACTTTATCAAGGGAAAAAACTTTCAGAATGGATCAATTCCAATACGGAAAAACAGATTATTTCAAAATCGAATAACCTAACGAAACACTTGCGTGAAAAAAAGTTATTTTTACCAGAACTGCAAATATTAAAACAAATGATGATGAATAGAGTAGGGATTGTACGTACTAAAGAATTACTTGATGAACAATTGAATTGGTTTAATCATTTACAT